>NZ_LLWJ01000062.1:0-165282 GCF_001529285.1 Pseudomonas sp. TAA207
GCGAAATCATGGACTTGAAGAAAGAGAAGAACTTCTTCGAGACACGGGTCATTGAGTACCAAACGGGCGGCGCACTGAGCTGGGATTGAGCCCGCTGCATCATTCACCCTTCCCCCTTACAAACTGATGCTTATGTGTAGCCAGAAAATTAAAACGCCCTGCGTGGGATTATGCTCAACGGTTTTTGGCGACCTTGTATGCCGTGGCTGCAAACGCTTTCATCACGAAATCGTAGGGTGGAACGGGTACAGCGAAACCGAGAAGCAGTCTGTGCTGCTGCGCCTGGAGCACGTATTGGAGCGTGTAACGCAAGGCTTGGTCGATGTGTTTGATGAGCCATTGCTCATCGACAAACTGGCGCAGCGAAACATTGGGCTGCGCCCTGGCCAGTCGGTGTATTACCTGGCGTACCACGTGATCTGGCGAGGAGCGCAGACGATCAAGAACATTGAGGATTATGGGATAAGGCTGGCCCCCGACTTACGGGGAATGCCTCTGGTTGATGTGCGTACGTTGCTGGACAAGGAGTTTTTTATCCTGTCCGAGATGCATTACAAGCGGATACCGCTAGGCGAGCGTTAATGAGTCAACAAAAAAAACCATCGTCAGAACGCGTTCAATCGCGTTCTGACGCGCCGCCGTTGTACTGCAATACGGCATCATTTAAACCCACCTGAAATATGGATACTCGCGCCTGGAACGTCATCCACGATGCTCGGCGTTGTCAGCGCCCCATTTTAAACATCCGTAGTCAGCGAAAAATCGATGGTGGAAGGCGCATGTTTATCGATGACGTAAGGATTACTGTCCTCGCCGATTTCATTGCTCTCCCTTATGGAAAAAGTGCGCTTTATCGTAACGTCTACACCCGGAATTTCCCGTATGTTTTCATCGACGTGAAAAACTTTAAGCTTGGAAACGACATTGACATTGGCTGTATTATTTACAGGGTCATAATCAATTGTAAAACTCAAGCCCCTGCCGCTGGCCAGCAGCCCGTCTTTCAGTCCACCATCTCCCCCTCCTATAGAACTAAGTCCGTGTGCCGTCACACCTTGATGCGCCACTTCAGAAATGCGCGCGCGCATTAACGGATCAGGAATGGCGGCCTCAAACTGACGAAGTTTTAGTAACTTAATGGCATCCCCCGTCTGAATCTGAGTGCCAGGCATCATATTGAGCTCAGGTTTTTCTCGGTTGATGACCGTATATTCATTGCGATCAATATCCGCTAAAAAATTAACCGAGTAGTCGCTGTCTGCCAAGGCGGTCGGCCCGGCTCTTTCCCCCTCCGTAATCATGTAATTATCGTCAGCAACCTCCCAAGAAAGTTGAAATTGCTTTTGCGTGACCACGCCGTTTTCTTGCCGCGTATTTTTAACTGCGTGCTCATAGTTGACGTTTTTATCGAACTTTAAATATTCATCAAGCTTTTCGGCGCCTGTGGTGTCCAGCCCTTGCACCTCAAACTTGCTGGCCAAGGGTGAAGCAGGTCGTTCGTCAGCAACAGGGGTAGTCGGTGGCGTGGTCCTGCGCCAAGGCCAACTTCCCCCTTGCCCCTCAGTGCGGACCCAATCACCGTTGTTGGTATGACTGACCGTTATTACGGGTTTACGAGTAACGGGGTCAATAATTTGTGCGCGGTTGTCACCGAGTTTGAAATCGGACCTGACCTCATACACCTTGGAAGCACCGCTGCTATCGGTATGACGAATGAACCACTGGTCAGCGCCACTCGAATTTTTGAGCTGATAAATACCTTTGTCATTCGGCACAACCGTCTTAATTAAACTTTCGCCGTCAGGCACTGCATAGCTGCTAATATTCCCCGCTTGGCCGGGACGCAGCCGGTTGATATCAGATTCAGTGGCAACCCTTTTATTGACGACCCCTGGGTGAGAGGTTGTTTTGGTGGGCGGTTCACCCTGAGCGGGGACATTCACTTCACCCGGCGTGTTTAACGTCTGTGGCGCACGCCGTAATTCAAGATCATGCGTCTGCTCGTTACGTTTCCAACTGTAGTCTTTGACGGTAGACGTATTAGGTGAAGGGGTATCCCCTAATCCCGTCTCAACGGCGCCGGGCAATAGTTCATGCGCCAATTGCAGACTCGAAATCACCGCAGCGGCATTACCTTGAATTCGATCATCCGCCGTTTTGCCATAAATACCGTCATGCACACCGAAGAGTATATTGCCGGCGTTGCCAACCACCGGCAAATAACCAAAGGTGTTACCCCACGCCTCTTTGACACTTTTCCAACTTTGCTGTGAGCTGCCAAACACCTGTGTTTGGTCGGACCATACTGAGTTCTTGGTGTTCACGGCTTGATAGTCTGACGCCAGGCCGTTGTTTAGACTGCCCT
Organism: Pseudomonas sp. TAA207; assembly: GCF_001529285.1. NCBI lineage: Bacteria > Pseudomonadati > Pseudomonadota > Gammaproteobacteria > Pseudomonadales > Pseudomonadaceae > Pseudomonas > Pseudomonas sp. TAA207. The sequence goes on from NZ_LLWJ01000062.1 coordinate 2,366, forward strand.
CCTTTAATGCATAATCACGGTTTCGCGAACGGGTGTAATTGAAGGTTTCCCGCACCGGTATGGCTTGATCCGAGACAAGATTGAAATACCCCTCGTAACGCACATCATTGCCAGCGATCAGGTTATCAAGCACCTCCCCAGCCTTTGGCCAATGCGTATCTTTACCCCCTTGTCTATCGCGGGCATTAAAACTTTTTAGCAGGTCATTGCGATGTGTTTTCGCCCACTTGGCAAAGCCGTCATCGCCCTGGATTTCATGAACACTGCCTTTACGTAAATCAATCATCAGCCCCTGATTTGGCCTGTGCTCAGAATGGCCGTCATAGGGGGTATTCGGAACAAATGCATACCCGGCCAGTGGGTAACCGTACACATTAGGAATGATGACCTGACCGTTGTGCGTCAATGTGCGTGTTACGGCGGCTTGCCCTGCCGGGCTTAACGATTCAAACCCCGTTTTGTCGTTAGCCAGGCTTTGCAAAGTGGCCTTTACAAGAAAGGCATCCGCTTTCCCGGAACGCTGCGCCAACTCCCCCGATGCATCGCGCATGGGCGTAGCGACCTCTTTCTCCCAATGATTTTGAAGCTGCTTGCCCAGCACTTCTAGCGCGTCGACTTTGCTCCGGTCTTTTGGCTGAATACCCATATATTGAAAATTGATCGGGCCACCCGGCTCAACTTTGTCGTGTGCCAACGCGCCGGCTGCAATTTCCCAGGCAAAGTACGTTCGCTTTTCAGTGCTTACATGATTTGTTTTATTCCCTATTATTTCTTTTCTGTAGGCGTCGAACGTCACCGTGATTTTTTTATGCGGATCATACCCCGCAGCCAATAAGCCAGCGCTGAAGAATCCAGAAGGCTCCATGAACTGGCGTGCGTTCTGGAACTTGACGTTTCTTTCACCCTCGCTCCCCTGCTCTATATTGCCAATCTGCGCTTTTACCCGATTAGCATAAGCATCGACACGCCGCTTTCGCTCATCAAGGCTATAGCTCCCCTCGGGCGGTGAAACCGTATTTGATCCATAAATCGTGTGCGTGTTGCCATCCAGTTGGGGCGGCGAATAAGACCGTGATAACGAGTTGCCATTTCCCCCCACTCTCTGCGCAGGCACCCCGGTTTCACTGGTTGAACGTTCTTGGGAGTTGGCGGGCGATGGCGCGGGGTTTTGCACAGGCAGGGTCTGATTGGTTACTGATGAGCGGCTGTGTTGCACACCACGGGCTTGCTCTTTGCTTGGCACCGCAGGAAGTTGAGGCGTAACGGGTGCGATCGACGGGATCGTGAAGGTAGACATTCGCTTGATACCCTTTCAGACGTGGCGGGAATTTATGCCTGTCAGTCAGAGTTTCCATGATCCTCCGGTCAGGCTCCCATAGGTGCGTTCATCACCTGTCGGGGTTCCACCTGGGAAGATCGCGATGTGTAAAAACTTAAATGGCGCGTGGCGTGAAATCGCCCCTGAGCAAGTGGTCTGTACAGCTAAACCAAGGGCCGGGATCACTACGGCATTAGCGTTGGTCATCGCCAAGGGCAAAGGTTGTTACAACAAACCCGAAACGAGCTTGCCTTGCAGCTACGATGTGGCATTCAACCTGCAGGCCGACCGACACTTAGCTTTCGCGAGGCAAGCTCAACTCCTACCGTAAAAGCAGTGCTTACGCGCCCATCACTTTTGGCAATCCTACGGGCTGCAAATCAAAGCGATCCGCCAGGAATGGCGTCACGTCCAACGGCAAAGGTTCATTGCGCACCAGTGCATCCAGCATGACGCCGGTGATCGCAGAGGTCAGGATGCCAGTACGGAAGTGACCGCACGCATTCAAGTAACCTTCCACCCCTTTCATGGGGCCCAGGATCGGCAGTTCATCCGGTGATCCCGGACGCAAACCGGCCCAGGTGCGCTTGAGGTTCACGTCTTTCAACTGCGGGATGCAACGCATGGCGCCTTGTACCAGGCCGCTGATTTCCGGGAAGGTGGTGGTGACGTCGAAGCCTTTGTCTTCCGTGGTGCTGCCAATCAGGATTTCACCGTTGTCTTTCTGCGCCAGATAACAATCACTGGTGGTCAGGCAGCCGTTGAGCAACTTGGGCATGCGCTCGGTAAGCACGATCTGGCCTTTGACTGGCGCCACAGGGATGCTCAAGTCGGTGGCCATCACGCTCAGCTCTGCGGCCCATGCGCCTGCCGCGTTAATCAGGGTTTTACTGTGGAAGACGCCTTCGTTGTCAGTGCGCACACCCAACACTTTGGCGCCTTGGCGCAGTACACCGGTGACGTTGGTGTTGAAGAACAGGTCAACGCCATTTTGCCGTGCACCTTCGGTGTAGGCGTCCGTCAGGCGGAACGGGCTGACCTGGTGATCGCACAGAAACTCCAGCGCACCCTTGGCATCGTGGCTGACACTGGGTTCGGATTCACGCAGGGCGGCCTGGTCGAGCCAGCGCACTTCATGTGCCAAATGCGGAATATTGGCCACGATGTGCTCTGCGTACAGGCGGTCTTCATCGTCGTAAATCACGTACTTGAGGCCCGTACGTTCGAACTTGAAATCCATACCGTGCTTTTCTTTGAGTTCTTGATGCAGGCCGGGGTACAGCGCATTGGACTGCAAGGCAAAGTCGAAGAAACAGTCGGGCAGAATGTGCGGCGTACTGGAGTCCACCACCACTGCGCTGCCCTGGGCTTCGCGTTTGCGCTCAGCCGACATCATGCGAAAGAAAATCACCCCGCAGCCAAGGCCCACAGATTCCCCGATGGCCCACAAACCGCCTGCCGAAGCACGGCTGGCGTTGCCAGGGCGTTTGCAGTCGATCATGGCAATTTTCAAATCTTTGCGGCGTGACAGGTGATAGGCGATTGAGGCACCGATCACCCCGCCGCCGGCAATTACAACGTCATAAGTCTTGATCATGTCAGGCATCCTTGCAGGCATTGGTGAAAGCAGAAAAAGGCACAGGCTCCAGCGGAAAGCGCGGGCGCAACCAGCCCACATCCTTGCGCCCGGTGGCATCACGCAAGCGATCGCTGCAATAGCCGACGCACATCCGGCCCTGGCAATCGCCCATGCTGACGCGGGTGCGCATTTTCAGCCCGGCCATGTCTTGCACGCCCTGGCTAAGCGCCACGTCGATATCAGCGCGCGTCACGTGCTCGCAACGGCAGACCACAGTGTCGGCCTGAGGCAGGTCAATCTGACGGGTGCCGCGTTGGGTGTAGCGGTCAATCCCGCCACGGAAACGCACGATGGTGTTGAGTTTACTCATGTAAGCGCGACGCTCTTCAAGGGCCTGTTTTTCACTCAGGACCCCGCGCTGCAGCAGTATCGACAGGGCCGCGATACGCCCTGTGAGCATCGCCGCTTCGCCACCACGCAACCCGGTGACATCACCGGCCAGATGGATACTCGGGTCACTGCTTTGCTGCCAGCTGTTCGCCGTTGCAGCCAGATAGCCATCAACGTTATAGGCGTGCTCAAGGCCCATTTGCTGGGTGAGCTGGGTGCGCGGAATAAACCCGTAGCCCACCGCCAGCGTGCGCGCGACAACCGGCTGCGCCTTGCTCATGTCGGCCTGCCAGGTGCTGGAATACGGCGCAACAATCACTTCTTGCAGCTCACCTTGACCACGGGCCTCGACCACGCCCCAACCGTAACGCACTGTGATGCCGTGGCGCTTGAGGTACACCAGCATGCTCAGGCCATCGAGGAACAACTGCGGCTGGTTAAGCAGCGCCAGGCTTTCTTTGGCGATACGGCCCAATTCACACGCTTCATAAACACCGGCTATTTCGACACCCGCCGCATGCAACTGGCAGGCAACCAGCATCAACAGAGGCCCAGTGCCCGCGATGAGTACCGGGCCTTTAGGCTTGACTACACCACTTTTGATCTGCAATTGCAGGCCGCCGAGCATGATGACTCCCGGCGTGGTCCAGCCCGGAAAAGGCACGCTGCGTTCATGGCAACCGGCCGACAACAACAGTTGCGGGAATTGAATCTCTTGCACCTGTTCATGGGCATCGAGCATTTGTAACCGCTGTTCGCCCTGACCACCAATCACGCGATGATTGAGCCGCACATCGACCAGATGGCCAAACTCGGCGAATTCAGCGTGCAATTTATGCAGCGCGTCTTTATAGCGCTCACCCAAATAGTCCAGCTCAACGCCTTCGCGCAACGGGCCGCGATACACCACACCGCCCAGGCGCGACGCCTCTTCGAGCAAGGTGCTGGCTACGCCATGCTGTGCCAGCTCGATCGCGGCTGACATACCCGCCGGGCCACCCCCAACGATGACAGGATTAAGGCTCATAGCACTTTCTCCTGTTCGGCGACCCGGTTGTGCCCGGTTTCGACTTTCATGCCGGGGTGTACCACGGTCTGACAGGCGCGACGTTTGTGGCGACCGTCAATATTGACCAAACAGCAATAGCACACGCCCATGCCGCAATACGCACCGCTGATCTGTCCATGATCGTTGGCTGACACCTGGCGCACACCCACTGAATTCAAGACGCTGAGTACGGTTTCCCCTTGCGCAGCATTCACCGCCTGACCATTGATGAGGATGGTCATGTCCGCCTGCATTAAAGGTTGAATGTCGTACTGCCGGTTCAAATCATCCATTTTTTTATGTTGTCCTTTTAATGTGTCTTGTGCGGCACACCCGCAGGTGCCGCACCGCTTCATGCGGGCCTCTGGATTTTTTGGGCAGCCAGAGGTCTTGGCGTTTAAATACCAAGACCCCGAACGTTAGACGATTCGCAAAAATAAGCATTGATATAAGCCAATAGATTCACCTGATTTTTCGAGTTTTCGATCTATTGCACTTACACTGAACGCCCTTTGCACTGCGGCGGCCCTCTATGGACCTGGATCTGGCTCGAACCTTTCTTGAAATTGTTCGCTACGGCAGCCTTGCCAGCGCAGCCCAGAACCTGCATGTCACCCAGACCGCCGTCACGGCACGGGTGCAGAAACTTGAAAGCCTGCTGGGCGTGACGTTGTTCATTCGCAACCGCGCCGGGGCCAGGTTAACCCCCGAAGGCGAAGCCTTTGTGGTGTATGCCAATCAACTGCTGCAAACCTGGGAAGCGGCACGGCGCGATCTGCCGCGCCCCGAAGGGCTCAATCAAGTGCTGCATATCGCGGGCGAGGTCAGCCTGTGCAACCCGCTGATCCTGAGCTGGACCAAAGCCCTGCGCCAACACCTCACCTCCCACGCCGTGCGCGTGCAAATTCGCGATGGCGAGCAGTTGTTGCGTCAAGTGGAAATGGGCTTGCTGGATGCCGCTCTGGTTTACCGGCCCGCGTATTGGCCTGGGGTGCAGGTGGAGCAATTGTTGGAAGAAAAGCTGATTCAAATCCGCCGCCCCGCCTTACCAGAGCCTTATGTGTACGTGGATTGGGGCGAAGACTTTCGGCGTCAGCATGATGCTGCACTGCCCGATAAAGCGCGCGCCGCGCTCAGCTTCAACCTGGGGCCTGTGGCGCTGCACTACATTCTTGAAAACGGCGGCAGTGGCTACTTTCGCACGCGGGTGGTGCAAAGCTACCTCAACAGCGGTGCGCTGGAGCGGGTGCCCAAAGCGCCAGAATTCAGCTACCCCACCTATCTGGTGTATTCGCGCGAACGTGATTGCGCGGCGCTGCAACAGGCGCTTGAGCTATTGCGCGACATCGTCAAACAAGACAGCGACTGGTCGCAACGCTGGGGACCGGAGGTCTGAGCTGTCCTCTGCGCTGAATCCTCAGCATGTGTGACACGGTGACCAGTGAAACCTTTCAGCTGTTCAACGGATGATCAATCCCTTAGGCTGCACGCGCTGGATCATGCCCAAAAAAAACAGGTGGCCCATGATTGATCTCACTCGCACGCACGCTGGTTCGATGGCTTCTGTTGCGCACCATCAATGGCTTGATGAGCAAGGCCGAACGCTGATTGAATTCGCCAAAGCTGCGCGAGTGCCACAGGGTTTTGCCTGTCTGGACCGTTTTGGACACCGCGCCGATGATGCTTGCGCAGACACCGTTACCACCGCACGCATGGTGCACAGTTTTGCGCTCGCCCATCTCAAGGGCCTGCCCGATTGTGTGCAACTGATTGATCACGGGTTGGCCGCGTTGGCCGGGCCTTTGCGTGATGCCAAACACGGCGGCTGGTTCGCCACCTCGACCGCACACGCGGGTACTGCCCGCAAACAAGCCTACCTGCATGCCTTTGTTGCGCTGGCATTCAGTTCGGCGGTCATGGCCGGTCGGCAAGGTTCGGCCGAACTGCTGGGCGATGCGGTCCAAATCCTTGAAGATACGTTTTGGTCTGAAGACGAGGGGGCATTGCTGGAGTCCTTTGCCAGCGATTGGAGTGACTGCGAGGCGTATCGCGGGGCGAACAGCAACATGCACGCCACCGAGGCTTTTCTGGCGTTGGCCGATGTGCTCGATGAAGACGTATGGCTCGACCGCGCCCTGCGCATTGCAGAACGGGTGATCCATCAACATGCCGCGCAATCGGACTACCTGCCGGTTGAGCACTTTGATGGCAACTGGCAGCCCTTGCCCGATTACAACCGCGATAACCCGGCCGATCAATTCCGGCCTTTTGGCAAGACCCCAGGCCATGCCTTTGAGTGGGCGCGGCTGTTGCTGCACCTGGAAGCTGCACGCACGCAGCGCAGCCTGTCGACGCCCGCATGGTTACTCGAAGATGCCCGCCAGCTGTTTCACAGCGCGTGCCGCTACGGCTGGAATGTCGATGGCAGCAGCGGCATTGTTTACACACTCGATGAGGACAACCGGCCGGTGGTGCGTGAGCGCTTGCACTGGACGCTGGCCGAGGCCTCAGCCGCGGCAGCTGCGTTGTGGCAGCGCACAGGCGAGGCGCAGTATCAAACGTGGTACACGCAGTTTTGGGGCTACATCGACCTGCACCTGATCGACCGCCAACACGGCAGCTGGCATCACGAACTGAACCCGGCCAATCAACCTTCGGCGCGCATTTGGCCTGGCAAACCTGACCTCTACCACGCCTACCAGGCCACGCTACTACCCCGCCTGCCGTTGGCGTTCAGCCTGGCATCAGCCCTGGAGCAGCAGGCCCGAGGCCAGGACCCCCAAACCGATTAAAAACGCGAGCCATGCGTGTTGCATGGCCTTGTGGCGCGAGAACGAAGTACCAGCGCTCAGCACCCGGCGCACTTCTTTGAGTTGATCAGGGTCTGCGGTTTGACGGGATTTAAAACTTAAAACATCGGCGACCCGCTGCCAGGCAGCCAGGTGTTCCGGGTTTTGCGCCAGCCAGGCTTTGAACACCTGACGTTGGGAGGGACATGCGTGGCCGGACTCAAGCAGCAACATCCAGTCAACAGCCGCACGGGTAATGGGGTCAACGCTGCTTTTGCTCATAGGGACTCCGCCACTCGAACAATTCATAAAAAACAACCAGACTCAAATAGTAATAAGTCGCATTATCGACTTATTGACTTCAATTGCAAGACCATCGCCCGGGTTGCTTTTAGCTTTTCAATATCTCCCTGTTGCCACCCACATAGATCGAACAACGCAAAGGCCCCTCACAGAAAGCTGAGCGCAGTTACTGTTGCGGGGATGCCAAGACAGCCGTGTTGGGCCAAGGAGGGCCCGTCGCGGCGTGCCCCCGCAACAGTGCCGCAGCGAAGGCTCCCCGCGCCTTGGCCTGGCGGCCGGATGGCAGGGCGAGCCTATCTAAAGCACAGCAACGCTTGGGCGCTGTTCAGCGTCCGCCGCCCATGTCGACGAATGTGCCAGTGGCATACGAGGCTTTGTCCGATAACAACCACACAATGGCCTCAGCAACTTCTTCAGGGCGACCACCCCGGCCCATCGGGATGATGGACTCCAGCTTGCTGACACGCCCCGGATCACCGCTCAAGGCATGAAAGTCAGTGAAGATGTAACCCGGCCGCACCGCGTTGACTCTGATCCCTTCACCCGCCAACTCTTTGGACAGGCCCACGGTGAAGGTGTCCAGCGCCCCTTTGGACGCGGCGTAATCAACGTACTCACCCGGCGAGCCCAAGCGCGCCGCCACCGACGAGACGTTTACGATGTTGCCGCCCTGCCCGCCGTAACGCGGGGACATGCGCAGTACAGCATGCTTGGCACACAGGATCGGGCCCAGCACATTGGTTTTAAGGGTGTGCAGAATGCGGAACTCGGACATGTCTTCAACCCGCGACTTGTGCCCCACGGTCCCGGCATTGTTGACCAGTGCAGTCACCGGCCCCAATTCCTGATCAACCCGAAGGAACAGGCTGATGACTTCGTCCTCATTGCTGACGTCGGCGCGCACGCTGATCGCCTGTGCGCCCAAGGCCCGGACGTGCTCCAGCACCTCGTGCGCCGCCGCGTCGTCAGCCAGGTAGTTGATGCAGATTTTATAGCCTTGCCGGGCCGCCAACAGTGCTGTTGCCGCGCCAATGCCACGGCTGCCACCGGTGATCACGATGACTTTATCCATAAATACGCGTTCCCCATTCACGGTGTAAACCTGCGGGCAGAATAACTGGCAGCAGGGTGTTTGTCAGTGCGCCGTGTTTTTCTGCACAAGCGCTTGTTGGCCTTGGTGGATATCGGCCATGAACTGTTGCGCAGGTTTGGGGTGGCCCAACAAGAATCCCTGCAACGCGTCGCAGCCAAGGGTGGTCAAAAAGCTTTGCTGGGTATCGGTCTCGACCCCCTCGGCCACAATGCGCAAACCCAGCGCCTGCCCCAGCGCCACGATGGCCGAGACGATGGCCGCGTCGTCACTGTCGTGCTCCAGGTCGCGCACAAAACCACGGTCGATTTTCAGCTCGTTGGCCGGCAAGCGCTTGAGGTACATCAAGCTCGAATAACCCGTACCGAAGTCATCAATGGACAGGTCGACCCCCATCTGTGACAGCTGTTGCAGCACGTTCATGCTGGCATCCGCATCGCTCATGGCGGTGGTTTCGGTAATTTCCAGGGTCAGGCTGTTGGCTGGCAATTGATGACGCGCCAACGCCGACGCCACGCTGTCCACCAGCCCCTTGTGACAAAACTGCAAGGCCGAGAGGTTCACCGCCATGCGCCAGTGGCTGTAACCCTGATCACTCCACAGGCGCATCTGTCGGCACGCTTCGTTGAGTACCCATTCGCCTATCGCGATGATCAACCCGGTTTTTTCCGCCAGGTCGATAAACGCCTCCGGCATCAGCAGCCCCTGCTGTGGATGCTCCCAGCGCAACAGCGCTTCGGCCCCCACCGGCTGGCCATTGCTGGCGTCGAATTTGGGCTGATAGTGCAGGCAAAACTGCTGATGCTCCAAGGCATGACGCAGGTCCTGGAGCAGTTGCAATTGCTTACGCGCATTGGTGTTCATGGACACATCAAAAAAGCTGTACCCGTTTTTGCCCGCGCCTTTGGCGTGGTACATCGCCGCGTCGGCGTTCATCAACAACTCCTCGGCGCTTTCACCATTGCCGGGGTAGAGCGCAATGCCAATGCTCGCGGAGATTTGCAACTGATGCTCGTCCACTTGAAACGTTCTGGACAACAGGCTGACCTGGCGCGCCGCCACCTGTGGCGCATCATCGGTTTCATTCAAGCGCACCAGCAGCACAAACTCATCGCCGCCAATGCGCGCCAGGGTGTCTTGCCCGCGCAACTGCTCACGCAGGCGCAGCGCAACTTCACGCAGCAAGCGATCACCTAAATGATGGCCGAACGCATCATTCACCGGCTTAAAGCCATCCAGGTCGATAAACATCAACGAGAAACAGCCACCCTGCTCCGCGACTTTGCGCTTGGCCTGACCAATACGGTCGGCCAGCAAAATACGGTTGGGCAGCCCGGTCAGGTTGTCGTGCAGCGCCAGTTGCGTCAGTTCTTGATTGGCCAGCGTCAGCGAGTCTGCCAGCGCCGCAGTCCGCGCATCGAGCCGGGCATCAAAAATCGACGTCAGCAGCGCGATAATCAACACCGCCAGGCTGGCGACCAACACCAGGTTGTCCAGGCCTTTGCCACTCAAACCATCGAGCGCCGCACCGCAAAAACTGCCCTCAGGAAAACTCGCAGCCGCCATGCCGGTGTAGTGCATGCCGACAATCGCCAGCCCCATGATGACCGAAGCGCCCGCCCTGGCCAGACGCACATAAGGCGTTTGTTGACGCAAGCGAAAGGCGATCGACAGTGCGGCGGCCGAAGCGCCCACCGCAATCACCAAAGACAAGCCAAACAGTGCCGGGTCGTAATCGATGCCTGGCTGCATGCGCAACGCGGCCATGCCGCTGTAGTGCATGGCGCTGATGCCCGCTCCCATGATCAAGGCGCCAAATAATAATTGCAGCGCCGGCAAACGCGGCTGGCTGACCATCCACAAGGCAAAACCTGAGGACAGGATGGCCACCAGCAACGACCACAGGGTCAGGCCCACGTCGTAACCCAGCTCAATGGGCAAGGACAGCGCCAACATGCCGATAAAGTGCATCGACCAGATGCCGAAACCCATCGCCAGCGAGCCGCCACCCATCCATAGGTAAACGGCACGACCACGGGCCGTGGCGATGCGGCCTGCCAGATCAAGGGCCGTGTACGACGCCAAAATGGCGACACACAGTGAAATCAAAACCAACGCGGGGGAGTAACTTGCAGAAACCATGGGCCTTCTCGTGAGCGTTTGCCGAACTGCTTCCATGCTCGGTGAAAAGTGCGCGATTGTACTGGTTCCCATAGCAAACGCACGCAAAGACATTGGCTATGTGCCAGTACCTAATCAGGTCTTTTTGATCGATCCGTCATCAGCGGCTTAACGCCGCCTCGTTTACCCGGAAGTCGTGCTTGGCGTGCTCAATGTAACGCGCCACGACCGCCGACTTTTCAAAGCGCCGATGAATCAAGGATAGCCATGAAGTCACTTCACAGCCGTCGATGGGACGATAAATCACACTCGGCAAACTGATATGCCCCACCACGGACGCTGGCACCACCGCCACGCCCTGGCGCAACGATACCAGTGCAATGACCGCGACCAACCCGCCGGGTTGCGGCCCCAACCTGGGTGCATAGCCACCTTGCGCGGCCACTTGCAAGGTGCCGCTGATTTGCTCGGGCAGCACGAACGTCTCGTTTTGCAGATGTTCGGGGCTGATGCTTTTAAGGCGCGCCAGCCACGAGTCCGCCGCCAGCGCCAGCACAAAGCCTTCTGCGTTCAAGCGCAGGGCTTGCAGACCTTCTGGCAGCGCCATCGGTGAACGTATGTAGCCAACATCGAAACGACCTTCGACCACCATCAGTGGCAAATCGGGCATCAGTGCTTCGCGCACGGTAAGGCTCACGTCGGCGCATTCACGACTGAAACCCTGAACCTGACGCTGCAAAACCCCCGAATACACCGCCGACGCCACATACCCCAACTCGATATGCCCCAACTCGCCTCGCCCTGCACGCTGGGCGTTGCGTTGCGCCAGCTCAAATTGGCGCACCGTGGCCTGGGCTTCGGGCAATAAAGCCTGCCCGGCTTGCGTGAGGCTGACCTGGCGCTGCTCGCGGACAAACAAGCGAACCCCCAGTTCGGTTTCAAGGTCTTGCACTTGGCGACTCAACGTCGGCGGCGCGATGCCGAGCACCTCGGCTGCGCGAGTGAAATTGCGTTGGTGCGCAACCGCCAGAAAGTAGCGGAAATGACGTATATCCATAGCCGTATTAGCTCAAAGGTAATGAAGTCCAGCACACTCGCTAACAAACACTCTGTTACACAGCGATACCCTGTGCCGACAGTCACACTAGAGAGTCCTTCATATGTCCGTCAAATCCCCTGTTTTATTGCCGTGCAGTGAGTCAGCCGGGGCGCATGCCCCAGCCCGTGTGCAGTGCATTGCCTGCAACGCAATGAGCCGCATCCACCGGGAGCAACAGCCATGAAAGCCGTCAGCCCACGTCTTACCCTGCTGGCCGCATCAGGGGTGTGTTCACTGATCGTGCTCGACACCAACATCGTCGCCGTCACCCTGCCCAGCATTGCTCAGGATTTAGGCGCCAATTTCGTCGATATCGAGTGGGTGGTCAGCGCCTACATGCTGGCCTTTGCTGCACTGCTACTGCCTGCGGGCAGCATTGCCGATCGTTTCGGGCGCAAAAAGACCCTGCTCTGGGGCTTAAGCATTTTCATCCTCGCCTCCATCGGCTGCGGGGCGGCGCCGACCACACTGCTGCTGGACATCGCCCGTGCGGTAAAAGGCGTGGGCGCGGCGCTGCTGCTAACCTCGGCACTGGCCTCAATTGGTCATGCGTTCCATGACGAGGTGGAGCGGGCTAAAGCCTGGGCATTCTGGGGCGCCTGCATGGGGGTGGCAATGACCGCCGCCCCGACATTGGGCGGCCTGATCACCCAGTACCTGGGTTGGCGCTGGATCTTCTACCTCAATCTGCCGGTGGGCCTGTTGCTCATGGCACTGGTTACCCATGCGATTGCCGAGTCCCGTGACCCGCAGTCTGCGCGCCTCGACCCGTGGGGCAGCCTGGCTTTCAGCGCCAGCCTGGTGTGCCTGATCTGGGGCCTGATTGAAGCCAACCGCATTGGCTGGAACAGCCCGCTGACTTACGCCCGGATGTTCGGCGGGCTGATGCTACTGGGCGTCTTTGTGGTGGTTGAGTCCCTGCAAAAGCGCCCGATGATTGACCTGCAACTGTTCCGTCATCCGCGCTTTATCGGCGCGTTACTTGGCATGTTCGCCTACGCCGGTTGTGCCCAAGTGATGATGACCCTGCTGCCGTTCTACCTGCAAAACGGCTTGGGATTCAGTGCCGTCCTGTCAGGTTTGGGCATGCTGCCCTTTGCCCTGACCATGTTGATTTGCCCGCGCATTGGCGCCCGCCTGGCCTCACGTTACAGCCCCGCCACGATGATGGCAGCGGGTTTGACGCTGGTGGGCTGCGGCAACCTGCTGAGCGCCTGGGCGGTGGAGCACGGCGGGTATTTGAGTTTCGCGCTGACCACTGCGGTGACTGGCGCCGGGGCAGGCTTACTCAATGGCGATACGCAAAAAAACATCATGGCCTGCGTACCGCGCGACCGGGTGGGCATGGCGTCAGGCATGAGCACCACCATGCGCTTCAGCGCCATCGTGTTGGCGATCGGCGTGTTGGGGGCGTTACTGGGCGGACACACCGAGCAAAACCTGCATGCCCGCTTGAAAGTGGACGCGGCGCAATGGGTGGGGCAAACCCACTTTATTGCCTCGCGAGTCGCTGCCGGGGACATGACCGGGGCCTTGAGCCAACTGCCCGATGCTGTGCAGCCACAGGTTCAGGCGCTGGCGACGCAGGCGTTTGTCAGCGGGTTCAGCGTGGTGTTGTGGGTCGCCGGTTGGCTGGGATTACTCGGCGCGCTGGTGGTAGGCACCCTGATGCGCAAGCCGATTCCACAGATGACGCTGATCACACGCCCGCTCTAAAGACGCTGTGCGGGTCACCCCTCGCGACGAGATACCTGCCGCGGAGCTGAACATGAAGAATTATTAAGAAACGTTTCAGCTTTTTGTGGGCAAAATGTGCTCACCGCTGTGAAGGCTTATCAGGTGACGGTATGACCCGCATTTTGACCATTGAAGACGATGCCGTAACGGCGAAAGAAATCGTGGCTGAACTGAGCAGCCACGGCCTGGAGGTCGATTGGGTCGACAACGGCCGAGAAGGCCTGGTGCGCGCTGTAAGTGGCGATTACGACCTGATCACCCTCGACCGTATGCTTCCCGAGCTGGACGGGTTGGCGATTGTCACCACCTTGCGCACCATTGGTGTCAGCACCCCGATCTTGATGATCAGCGCCTTGTCCGATGTCGACGAACGTGTGCGCGGGTTGCGGGCCGGTGGCGACGATTACCTGACCAAACCGTTCGCCAGCGACGAAATGGCCGCCAGGGTTGAAGTGTTGTTGCGACGCAAAAGCCCGGCCGACAAATACGAAACCTCCCTGCGCGTCGCCGATCTGGAACTCAACCTGATCACCCGTGAAGCCAGCCGCGCCGAGCAACAACTCAGCCTGCTGCCCACAGAATACAAACTGCTTGAGTTTTTGATGCGCAACACCGGGCAAATCCTCTCGCGCATGATGATTTTCGAAGAAGTGTGGGGTTATCACTTTGACCCCGGCACCAACCTGATCGACGTGCACATTGGCCGTCTGCGCAAAAAAATCGATCCGCCGGGCCAGGTGCCCCTGATTCGCACCGTTCGAGGCTCGGGTTATGTCATTGCCGAACCCCTCTAAGGGCTGGCGTTCTTCCAGTAGTCGCTTGCTGGCGCTGTACAGTTTTCTGTTCGTGGCCTGGAGCTGCATCCTGATGGGCGTGCTGTATTACGAGGTGTCGCACTACCTCGGCAATCTGGCCAAGCACTCCTTGATGCAGCGCCAGCACCTGTTCTCGCGCTTTGAAGGTGAGCAACTGGATGAAGCGCTGGCCACCAGCCTGACGTTCGACATGCGAACAGTTGATGCCTATGGACTGTTCGATGCGCAACACCGCCCCCTCAGCGGTCCGATTCAAGTCATCCCTGATGACCTGCCGCTCGATGGCCAGATCCACGAGCTGCGCACCTGCATCGACGCCGACGATCCCAACCTGCCGCAAGACAGCTGCGACGCCGTCGCCACCCAGACCAACGATGGCCGCTGGCTGGTGCTGGTGCGCGACAACGGCTCATTGTTCGCGGTGACGCGGATCATTTTGCATGCCTTGTTTTGGGGATTGTCACTGACCATCCTGCCCGGCATCGCGGGCTGGCATTTGCTCAGGCGTCGGCCCTTGCAACGCATCCGAGCCATCCAGGCCAGTGCCGAAGCCATCGTGGCGGGGGATCTGACTTATCGTTTGCCGCTGTCGAACCGGCGTGACGAGCTGGACATGCTGGCGGCCATCGTCAACGCCATGCTCGACCGCATTGAGCGGCTGATGCATGAAGTCAAAGGGGTGTGTGACAACATCGCGCATGATTTGCGCACCCCGCTGACCCGGCTGCGCGCGCAACTGTACCGCATTCAACAGCAGGCGCCCGAAGGCTCGCCCCAAGCGTTGCAAATGGATCAGGTGATCGCTGAAACCGACACTTTGATGGCGCGCTTTCGCGGGTTGTTACGCATTTCAGAACTGGAAGACCATCAGCGGCGCTCAGGCTTTGTGCAACTAGACCCACTGCCCTTGCTGCAAGAGCTGTATGACTTTTACTTGCCGCTGGCCGAAGAAGGCCAGGTGACGCTGCTGCTGGACGTACCTGCCAGCCTGCCCGGCCTGACCGGCGACCGCGCATTGTTATTTGAAGCGCTGGCCAACTTGCTCAGCAATTCGATCAAATTCACCCCGCCGGGTGGTGAAGTGATTCTGCGCGCGGTCAACGATGACGCCAGCCCGCGCATTGAAGTGCTCGATACCGGCCCCGGCATTCCAGAAGCAGAACGTGAGGCGGTGTTCCAGCGCTTTTACCGCAGCGACGACAAACATGGCGGCTTTGGCCTTGGCCTGTCGATTGTGGCTGCCATCGTCAACCTGCACGGTTTCAGCCTGGAGGTGGATAACCGCGAAAGCGGTGGTGCCCGGCTGACCCTGCATTGCCGCCAGAGCCTGATCAGCGTGGGGTAACACTGCAACAGCGGGTCGGCGCCAACCGTCCTACGCGGCAACGATCAGCCGCGTTGCATCTTTACATTTCCTTTGACACAAACTGGCACACTTTTTTCTTGTAAATCCGCGTTCGCAATTATTCGGCTGGAATGACCCCTCCCGCGTGCGCAACCCGCACCCATTGCGAACACGGACGGTAACGCCGTCCACATTCGGTGCAATGACGGGCCAAAAGTCACGTCAATAAGCGGCTGTTATAAAGGAATATGAACGATGTCGGATGTGTGCACAGTTTCAACCACCCCCCCTGCCCCCGCCCTGTTTGTCGCCTTGCGTCTGCCGGTCTGGCATTCGTGTCCGGGCACCGACACTTAGCCTGACGCTGCGCTGACGCCCGCGTTTATGCCGGGGCGCCAGCGATACGCACTCACTGTTTGCTGACCCTCAGCCCGTTTTTGGCTGCGCCTTTTATCGCGCCGCCAACGCGATTCCTTTTGCTCAAAAAAAGAAGGCAGCCCGTCATGTCTGAAGTTGACGCTATCACCCTTCCACCCAAACAGCCGTGGGCCTTTGTGTGGCATTACATTCGCCTGTATCCCGGCTGGTATTGGGGCATTGCTCTGTTACAAGTTGGGGCTGCCATGACCGCGACACTGATGCCCTACGCCATCGGCCAAATTACCGGTGCCGTCAGCGATGGCGCCTGGGATCAGGCTGACGTGTGGCACGCCAGCCTGCCCGCGCTGGGCTTACTGTTTGCCCTCGCAGTAGCGCAAATGCTGTTCGCACGCGGCGCCACGCTGTGCATGATCATGGTTCGCCCGCAGCAAAAAATACGCATTATCCGCGACCTTTTTGCCTACTTGCAGCGCCATTCGCCGCGTTATTTCAGCGAGCACTTTGCTGGCAGCCTGGCTCACCGTATCGGTGAAGGCAGCATCGGTTTGCTGGAAATCACCTGGTCGCTGGTGGTGGAAATGCTGCCGATTCTGGTGGTATTGATCACCAGCCTGGTATTGCTGACCCTGGCCTCACCGTGGCTGGGCCTGGGCTTGTTGCTGTGGGTGGGCGCTTATTCGTGGCTGGCGTTTGTGCTGTCGCGCAAAGCCCAGGTGCTCGCTGGCAATCACGCGCAAGCGCGCAGCGTGACCACCGGCAAAATCGTCGACGCCGTGGGTAACTTGAGCAGCATCCGCCTGTTCGCCCGTCAGGGGTTTGAGCTCGATTACCTGACCCGTTACCAGACAGAAGAGAAACAGGCAGCTCAGCGCTCCTTCTTCTATCAGGAGAAAATCCGCCTGCTGCAAGACAGCCTGTCCATCGTGTTGCGCGTGGGTTTGGTCGCCTTGGCCTTGTACCTGTGGCACTTGGGCAAAATCGATGTCGGGCAACTGGTGATGGTCGCCACACTGGGTTTGATGATCGTGGCGCAGTGCAGCTTTCTGAGCATGCAGTTCATGCATTTCTTCGAGTTCATCGGCAACATCGAAAACAGTCTCAATACGCTGCTGCAACCCCACGAAATGCCGGATCAGCACGGCGCGCAAGCTGCCCGCATCGAGAAAGGCTCGATTCACTTTCGTGATGTGAATTTCGGCTACAACCCCGACAAACCGATTTTCAAACACTTCAATCTGGACATTCGCGCCGGGCAACGCGTGGGCATTGTCGGGTTTTCGGGCTCGGGTAAATCGACGTTACTCAACCTGCTGCTGCGCTCATACGATCCACAGAGCGGCAAGATTGAAGTCGATGGTCTGGACATTCAACACATGACCCAACAATCGCTGCACACCCATATCGCGCTCATCCCCCAAGAGCCGGGCCTGTTTCACCGTTCACTGCGCGAAAACATTGGCTATGGCGACGTGCACGCCAGCGAGTCACAAATCATCCTCGCGGCCAAACGCGCCCACGCCCACGAATTCATCCTAGAAATGCCTGAGGGTTATGACGCGTTGATCGGCGAGCGCGGGGTCAAACTGTCAGGAGGACAACGCCAGCGCATCGCCATCGCCCGCGCACTCTTGAAAAACGCACCGATCATGGTGCTCGACGAAGCCACGGCAAGCCTCGATTCAGAAACCGAGAGCCTGATTCAAGGCAGCCTCGACGACATCATGTCGGACAAAACCGTGCTGGTTGTCGCCCATCGCCTGTCCACCATCGCGCACCTGGACCGTATTGTCGTACTGGACAAAGGTCAGATCATTGAAGACGGCACCCACGCGCAACTCCTTGAACGCCGTGGCTTGTATTTCCGATTATGGCAACGCCAGTCGGATGGACTTCTCAGTGAAACTGACGATCAAGTCCAGGACAACTTAGTGACTCAAGAGTCATGAACGTTAAACGTCGCCCCTCTTATATCTCGCTCTATCGACAGTCGATAGCGCGTAAAACCACAGCAACTTCATTCTTAATGATTCATGCCACATGAAACTTGCACTAAGGCATAACTTATTGGCGCACATCTTGCTCTTTTAGATTGCCAGACTTGCTCGATATTTTTATTGCCGGCCTTTAATCAATGACGCCCTGCGTGCTCGGTTTCGTTACGCGTTTCTCTGTAGCGCAGGGTGATTAACTACAAGGACATTAGATTCATGACTGACGCACAGTCGTCTTTACGACAGTTCATACAGCGCTATGCACACGCCTCCGATTTTTTGTCGTTACGCCTGGTGGAGCAGCACACCCACCACATGGCCGTGACCCGAAACATCATCGAGCCACCCCATATCAGCTACGAACGCGGGGTGATGATTTGTGTGCAAGAAGACGGTCAACAAGCCTTTGCCGCCACCAGTGATATCACCGACACAGGTCTGCTCCAGGCGCTGGCTCAGGCCCGCGCAACGGCCAAAGCCCTGCGCGGCCACGGTTTGCTGAACTACAGCGCTCCCCCTGCACCGGGTGTCCACGCCCATTACTGCTCGCCCGACCTTGAGCAGCCGCTGCCCGACACCGCGCAATGGCTGGCCTTGCTCATGGACGTGTCGCACCACGTGCCTGAGGACCCGCGCCTGGTTCATTGGGCAAGCCGGGTGCGGGTAGTGCGCGAACAGCAGGTGTACCTGGACAGCTGGGGCAATGATATTCAGCGCACCCAACAGCAAATGTTTCCTCATCTGGAAGTAACGGCATTTGACGGCCATGACAGCCAACGCCGAAGTTTTAATCTCGGCCAACAAGGCAGCGCCGCCATCGTGACCGACGCAGGGCTGGCTGATGAGGCGCGCCGGGTGGCGGACCAGGCCCTGCAACTGCTGCTGGCCCCCAACACCCCGACGGGCAAGCGTGATGTGTTGCTCATGCCGGATCAGATGATTCTGCAAATCCATGAATCCATTGGTCATCCGCTGGAGCTGGACCGCATTCTGGGCGATGAGCGTAACTACGCCGGTACCAGCTTCGTCACCGCCGACATGTTTGGTCATTACCGCTACGGCTCCGACCTGCTCAACGTCACCTTCGACCCTACCGTGCGCGGTGAACTGGTCAGCTACAGCCATGACGACGAAGGCCTGAAAGCTGAAAAACAACACCTGATCAGCGAAGGTATTTTGCAGCGGCCTATGGGTGGTGCGCTGTCGCAAGCGCGCAGCGAGTTGCCCGGTGTCGCCAACAGCCGGGCTTGCAGCTGGAACCGCGCGCCCATTGATCGCATGGCCAACCTCAATATCGAGCCTGGCGATCAATCGATGGCGCAGCTGATCGCGGGCATTGAGCACGGCATTTTGATGGCCACCAACCGGTCGTGGTCGATTGACGATGCCCGCAACAAGTTCCAGTTCGGCTGCGAATGGGGCCAATTGATTGAAAACGGCGAGCTGCAAGGGGTGGTTAAAAACCCGAACTATCGCGGTATTTCATCGCAGTTCTGGCGCAATTTGTGCGCCGTGGGCGATGCATCGACCCATCAAATCATGGGCACTCCCAATTGCGGCAAGGGTGAACCCAACCAAGCGGTCACCGTCGGGCACGCGTCTCCCGCGTGCGTGTTCAGCCATATAGATGTGTTCGGAGGCCAGGCCTGATGAACGATTGCCGATTTGCCCATGCATTCACGGCCCTGCAACAGTGGCTCAAGCACCAACTGCACGCAGACGAACACTTCACGCTGTGGTATTCGGCTGAGGACAGCCAGTTCGTGCGCTTCAATCACGCCAAGGTGCGTCAGGCTTATCCCGTGCTGCAAATAGAGCTGACCCTGCGACTGATTCGCGACGAGCGTCACAGCACTTATCACCTGAATCTGACCGGCGACGAGCAACTGGACTGCCAACAATTGGCGCAAGCCCTGGAGCAACTGCGCGCGACACTTGCTGTGTTGCCTGCCGATCCCTACCTGCTACTGGATACCGACACATGGACTGACGAACGCGTAGTCTCTGGTCGCACACCGCCCGTGAGCGAGGTTATCCGTCAGGTTTGCAGCCTCAGCGAAGGCTTGGATATGGTCGGTATTTATGCGGGCGGCACGCTGTATCGAGGGTTTGCCCACTCGTGGGGCGCACTGGGTTGGCATGCGTGCAGCAGCAACACCCTGGACTGGAGCCTGTTTGATGTGAGCGGCGAAGCCGTGAAAACCGCCTATGCCGCCCCCGATTGGAACGTGCAGGCTTTAAGCACTCTGTTTGCTCAGGCACGCGAAAAACTTGAACACTTGCGCACGCCGCGAATCAGCCTCACGCCCGGTCAATACCGGGCTTATCTGGCGCCGGCTGCGCTGGATGAAATCATCGGCATGCTGAGCTACGGCGGCTTCTCGGCCAAAGGCTTCGCCACCCACCAAAGTGCCCTTCAGCAGTTGAAGTCCGGTGTGCAACAGCTGTCACCGCTGGTCAATATTTGCAATCAACCGTCCACCGGACTTGAACCCCGCTTCGGCCGTGAAGGCAACCTGACCCAAGATGTCGCACTGATTGAGAACGGCAAGCTCACCGGGCAACTGATCAACTCGCGCTCGGCGGCTGAATACGGCCTCACCAGCAATGGCGCAAACACCCATGAAACCCCGTCCTCTCTGATCATGGAGCCGGGCGACTTACCCGATGACGAGGTGCTGAACGCACTCGGCACGGGGCTGTACATCAGTAATCTGTGGTACTTGAACTACTCGGATCAAAGCGCCGCACGCCTCACCGGGATGACACGCTTTGAGACCTTCTGGGTCGAGAACGGCAAGATCGTCGCCCCCATCGAAACCATGCGTTTTGATGACACGCTGTACAACATCCTGGGTTCCAACTTGCTGGCCCTGACCCGAGAACAGGCGTTGTTCACTACGACAAGCACCTATGAACGCCGCGAGGTCAGCCGTTATGTAATGCCCGGAGCACTCTTAAGTGCATTGACGCTCACGCTGTAACTTTCACGCGCATAAAAGTGCACTCATTTCATACAGCAACTGGTCACTTTGGTGCATTAAACAACTCCACTTAAGCCGCTCGTATGATTGTCCAACAATGCTAATTAAGTGTGTGTATGTCTTTTGCAGTTCACCGGGTTAAACCGAGGCGGGTTGTGCAGAGATCCTAACGTTTGCACCTGTACTTTTTATTAAAAGGCTGGCGCATTGTTCAATGAAGGGGGCGCCGGCCTTTTTAAACTTAACTGTTGGCATAGCCATTGCTAGTAATAAATTGAAATGGATTTAACGTTCTAAAAACAACGCGTCATGACTGGCGTTGGCGTGCACCAAGGAGTTTGTATGACGTCGTATCCCATTAGCCCTTAAGTCATGTCGATCCGTGAAGTATCACTGATCGACATGATTGGCAGATCACCGTTTCAAAGACAGTTGTCGTCCCTGCATGCAAGGGCGAACGGAGCCTTATTGCCCTTCTTTTAGTCGAGGGACTCTTAATGAGTGACGAGGTAAAGAACAAAGCGCGGCCCGCGCCGCCACTCGACGCTGAGCGTGTGCAGCTATGGACGCATATTCCCCATGTGCCCAACACCTCAACGCCCGGCGGGTTGAGTACGCCGCGCGTGTTGTTGCTGATCGGCGTGGCAGCGCTGTTGCATGCCGGTGCCTGGTGGGTGTTCCAGCAAGCCAAAGCAGAACCTGTGATCACCCCGCCCGAAATTCCGGAAATGACCGTCGAGCTTACCAGCCCGGCCCCTCCTGCACCGCCTGTGGAAGAGCCGCCACCGCCACCCCCGCCGCCCGAGCCTGACGTGCCTCAGGAGGATGAAGACGCGGTCAAGGAGCCGCCCAAACCGGTAGAAAAACCCAAGCCGATCGAAAAGCCCAAGCCGGTGGTCAAGCCTAAGCCTGTGCAAAAACCACAGCCGGTCAAACCTGCGCCACCTGCGCCACCAGCCCCTGCCGCTCCTACTGCGCCAACAGCGCCGGCGGCCCCTGCCGCAGCGCCTGGACCGGTCAAGGAAACCGCCGCGGTGTCTGGCCTGGCCAGCCTCGGCAACCCGCCACCCGAATACCCGTCGCTGGCCCTGCGCCGCAGTTGGGAAGGCACGGTGGTGTTGCGCATCAAGGTGCTGCCCAACGGCCGCGCCGGGACGGTCGAGGTGACCAAGTCCAGCGGCAAGCAAGCGCTGGATGAAGCCGCCGTCACCGCCGTGCGCAACTGGAAGTTTGTCCCGGCCAAACGTGGGGATACACCCATTGAAGGTTTTGCAACCCAGACCATCGCTTTCAAATTGCCGGCATAACCCTTCAGGGGCCGACATTTACTTTCATTTAGTCGCGTGTGAGGTGTAGCCATGAACGAATCTCTGTCTTCCATGATTGTCCCTGGAGTGTTGTGGGCATTGGTGCTGTTTTCAGTGGTGAGCTGGGCACTATTGCTCATCAAGTCTTCGCAGTACTTGCGTCAGAAAAAACAAAACAAGTTGTTTAGCAAAGCGTTTTGGGCCGCCCCGGACTTGCTCACCGCCGCCGAACACGCCAGCCAGTACCCCGGCGCACTGGCGCGCATCGCCAACAGTGGCTTTGAAGCCATGATTGTCGATGACACCCCGCGCACGACCCAACAGCTGGCCCACACCATCAACCGTTCAGACCGTCTGGAGCGCAACCTGCGCCAGCAAATCCAGAAAGAACGCCGCGCGCTGGAAAGCGGTCAGGCCATCCTCGCCAGTATCGGCAGCACCGCGCCCTTTATCGGTTTGTTCGGCACCGTTTGGGGAATCATGGAAGCCCTGCAAACCATCGGCGCTACAGGCTCGGCCAGCCTTGAAACCGTTGCTGGCCCCATCGGCCATGCCTTGATCGCCACCGGCGTCGGCATCGCGGTCGCCGTCCCGGCGGTGTTGATTTACAACTTCTTCCTGCGTCGCCTGAAACTGGCTTCGGCCAACATGGACGATTTTGCCCATGACTTCGACGCCCTCGCCCAACGCAGCGCCTTCGCCATTGATCGCCAGGCCATTTCCACCAAGCGCACCCCGGTGCGGGAGGCAAGCTGATGTCTTTCTCAACGCAGGACAGCGACGAAGTACTCAGTGAAATGAACGTCACCCCGCTGGTGGACGTGATGCTGGTACTGCTGGTGGTGTTCATCGTGACCACGCCGATGATGACCAACGCGATCAAGATCAACCTGCCCAAGACCGACGCGGTGGCCAGCCAGCAAAAGAAAGACCCGGTGGTGGTCAGCGTCGATCAGGACGGCAAGTTCTACCTGGCCAAAAACGAGGTGGCCCCCGAGCTGCTGGAAAAAAGCCTGCAAGACGTCAAAAACCAGGACCCCGACGTGCGCGTGCAGCTCCAGGCAGACGAGGGGGTCAATTACGGCCAGGTGGCCAAGGCGATGGCGTCTATCGAACGTTCGGGGATCACCAAAATCTCGGTGATGACAGCCAAATAACGCCCCTGTAGTCGCCGCCGTTGGCAGCGACTACAGAGATCACTGTGCAATCGCTGTAACCACGCAGTACCCACGCCGCGCAGGGGCTCTTTGGCCCTTGCAGGGGAGCGGCTTGCTTGAAAAACGTGTTTTGCCAGGGTCGACACAACCCAACTGGAGTCATGAGGGCTCACAAGGCCATTCCAATAAACGTCTGAAAAAGTCGGAAATAACCATGCAGATGAAGAGTTCAGGTTTTACCCTCAAACCGCTCGTTGCGAGCCTGCAACGCCATCGTTTTGTGCCGCTGTATCTGGTTGCTCTGGGGATGAGCGCTGGCCAGTTACACGCAGCCGAAGCGGCCCCTGCGGACGATTCTGGCAGTGCGGTGAGCACCGCAACAGTCAGCACAGATGCCGTGGCGGCACCCGCCACCACGCAACTGCAACGGGTGGAAGTGACCGGCTCGGCGATTCGCCGGGTCGATGCCGAAACCGCTGTGCCGATCACCATTCTGCGTGCCGAACAGCTGCGCAATGAAGGCGTGACCACCACCGCTGAAATCATGCAACGCGTGACCGGTAACCAGTCGATCCGCAACTCGGCCAGCTCCGTTGGCTCTGCCACCGGGGGGTCGACCTTCGCGGACATGCGCGGCATTGGTGCCAACAAAACCCTGGTGCTGCTCAACGGTCGCCGTCTGGGCAACAACGCCATCGACGGCTCGGCAGTTGACTTGAACACCATCCCGTTTGCAGCCATTGACCGGGTTGAAGTGTTGCGCGACGGCGCCTCGGCTTTGTACGGCACCGACGCGATTGGCGGCGTAATCAACTTCATCACCAAAAAATCCCTGACCGACGGCACGCTCTCGCTGGGCGGCGAAGGGGCCGATGCCAGCGGTGGCGGCAGCAGCCACGACATCAGCGGCAGTTGGGGATATGGCGACCTGGACAAAGACCGCTTCAACGTCATGGGCGTGGTGGGCTACAACAAACAACGCGCACTGCAAAGTAAAGACCGCACCTTTACCACCAACTACGCGCCGGGCCGTGGGCTGGACCAAACCTCCGGCACCTCTTACCCGGCCAACTGGAGCCAGGGCAACATCAATACCAGCCCGCTGGCCGGCAGCAATTGCAGCGGCGCCAACCTGGTACTGCGCCAGGGCGTCTGCCGCTTCGACACCCGTGACTACATCGACTTGCTGCCCGAAACCGAGAAAACCTCGTTCTTCGGCAAGGCCACCGGCAAGCTCACCGACGATGACAACGTCAACCTCGAATACTTCTGGGCCCGCAACAACAACGCCACCTCGGTGGCGCCCGCGCCGTTGACCGGGCTGACGATGGACCCCTCTTCGCCTTACTTCCCCGGCAACGGCATCACGCCGGGCACCAACGATCCGTCCTTCGACCCCAGCCAGCCGATTGGCCTGAACTGGCGTGAAACAGCCGCAGGCGGTCGTCAGTCCAAAGACCAGAACACCAGTCAGCGTCTGGTGCTGAGCTTCGATGGCATGGTCAAGGGCTGGGATTACAACGTCGGCGCCTCGTACAACCAAAATCAGGTCATCTCCAGCCTGACCGGGGGTTATGTCAGTGATGCGGCCATGATCAACGGCATCGCAGACGGCATCATCAACCCCTTCGGCCCGCAAACGTCGGCCGGCCAGGCCTACATCGACGCCAACAAATACCACGGCCAATACTCCTCCTCGGTGGGCCGTGTAAGCGGGATCGACGGGCGCATGAGCCGCGAGGTCGGTGACTGGTTCGGCGCAGGCCCTGCCGGTCTGGCCATCGGCGGTGAATACCGTCAGGAAAAATTCCACCAGAGCTACGAAGCTTATGCGGCTGACGTCAGCAGCCTGGGGGTTGACCCGGACGGCAGCGTCAAAGGTGACCGTAACGTGAAGGCGGTGTACACCGAACTGAACGTACCGGTGCTCGACAGCCTGGAACTCTCGGCCGCTGTACGTCATGACAAATACAGCGACTTTGGCAGCACCACCAACCCGAAATACTCGTTCCGTTACCAGCCCGTCAAAGAGCTGGTAGTACGTGGCGCTTACAGCGAAGGGTTCCGTGCACCGTCGCTGTATGAGCTGTACAACCCGCAATACACCACGTACACCCAGGGTTACTACAACGACCCGGTGCTGTGCTCCGGCGGCGTGGTGCAACCGGGCGGCAACAGCGGGCGCGATTGCGGCCAGCAGTTCCATAACCGCACCGGCGGCAACACCCAGCTCTCGCCCGAAAAAGCCCGCAACGTGACCTTGGGCTTCGTCTATCAACCGGTGCGCGACCTGTCGCTGGGCCTGGACTTCTGGTGGATTCACATCGCCAACCAGATCGCCGAGTTCCCGGAATCCACCGTATTTGACGACCCGGCGCTGTATGCCGACCGCTATGTGCGTAACCCCGACGGTTCACTCAACTACGTGCAAACCGGCCTCGCCAACCTGGGTGCAGTCAAAACCAGCGGCATTGACGTGAGCATGGACTACCGCTTCCCCAACACCCCATACGGCCAATTCGGCCTGGGCCTGCAAGGCACTTACGTCACCCGCTATGACTTCCAGAGCACGATCGGCGGTACGTACACCGATAACGTCGGTGACTTTGAAGGCACCGGGGTGGTGGCACGCTGGAAACATGTGCTCAACGGCACCTGGAACCTGGGGCCGTACCGTGCCTCGTTGGTTAACCGCTTCACCAGCGGCTACAACGACTACGACCCAAGCACCCATGCCAAAGTGGCTTCTTACACCCTGTGGGACTTGTCTGCGGGCTACACCTTCAACAAAACCGTCGACCTGGATGTGGGCATGAAAAACATGTTCGATCGCAATCCGCCGTTCTCCAATCAGGCCTATAACTTCCAGAGTGGTTTCGATCCACGGTATGCCGACCCAATGGGCCGTACTTTCTTCGCCCGTGCCACCTACCACTTCTGAGTGATCACCGACGCAAGCCTCCTCCAGCTTGCGTCGGCCTAACTGCGAAATCGCGACCCCACGGCCTGTTCACGCGCAAGGCTGTGGGGATTTTTCACGGTACTCAATGGTTCTACACGCGGTACAAGGAAACCCCACACATGTCTTCATATTTCCTGCCCCTGATCCGCTCGCTGTTGGTGCCCGTACTCGCGTGCGTAAGCATCGGCGTCAGTGCCGCGCCCAGCCAGGCCATGACGGTCTACGGCGAGGCACCCAAATACCCGGCCGGTTTCCAGCACTTCGACTTCGTCAACCCGAACGCCCCCAAAGGTGGCTCCTTGAGCCGCGCGTCGATGGAAATCGGCCAGTTCAATTACCTCACGCCCTATGTCGACCAAGGCACCGGCGTGGCGCAGGTGGATCAGTGGGTGTATGCCCCGCTGGCCTTTCGTTCACTGGACGAGCCCTACACGGTGTATGGCCTGGTGGCCAAAACCATGGAACGCGACCCCGATGGCCTGTGGGTGCGTTTCAACCTGGACCCCAAAGCCCGTTTCGCTGACGACACCCCTATCACGGCACAAGACGTGGCGTTCACTTACCACACGCTGATGACCCAAGGCAGCCTGAGCTATCGCATGCTCTATGGCGAGGTCAAAGACATCGTGATCGAAGGCCCGTTGCAAGTGCGTTTTGACTTCAAGAGCAACCAGAACCGCACGCTGGCACTGGATTTGGCCAGCATGCGCATCCTGCCGGAACACTGGTGGAAGACCCGCGACTTTACCAATGGCGGCGGCTTCGAACCGCCGCTGGGCAGTGGCCCGTATGCCGTCTCAAAGGTTGACCCTGGTCGCAGCATCACCTTTGAGCGCAATCAGCACTGGTGGGGCGCAAACCTGCCGGTCAGCAAAGGGATGTACAACTTCGACCGCCTGACGGTGAATTTTTACGGCGACACCGATGTGGCGCGCGAACTGCTCAAGGCCGGGGCTTTCGACTACAACCGCGAGTTCTCGGCCACCGGTTTCAGCATCGGCTATGACAGCCCTTCGCTCAACGATGGCCGCCTGCAAAAAGGCGTGTTCGCCAAAGACAAACCGGGGGCCGCCCAAGGCTTTGCGTTCAACCTGCAAAACCCGTTCTTTCAAGACCGCCGCGTGCGTCAGGCCCTGAGCCTGCTGTGGGACTTTGAGTGGACCAACAAACAGATGATGCGCAGCTTCTACGTGCGCCAGCAGAGCTACTTCCCGAAAAGTGAAATGGCCGCCACCGCCCTGCCCGATGCCCGCGAACGGGAGATCCTTGAACCGCTGCGCGGAAAAATCCCGGATGAGGTCTTTACGCAGGTCTATCAGGCCCCCAAAACCGATGGCAGCGGTTACATCCGCGACAAACAACTGCAAGCGCTGGCGCTGCTCAAAGAAGCGGGCTGGACGGCCAAAAACAACACGCTGGTGAACGCTGAGGGCGAACCGCTGCGCTTCACTTTCCTCGATGGCCAAGGCGGCTTTGACCGCATGATTTTGCCGTACAAGCGCACCCTGGCGCAGATCGGCATCACGATGGACATTCGCAAGATCGACTCGGCGCAGTACATCAACCGCCTCAACGCGCGTGACTACGACATGATCGTGGTGGGCTTTCCGCGCAGTGGCCAGCCCATCGTCTCGCCAGGCCGCGAGATGTACGACATGTATGGCTCGCGCAGCGCCACCCAGGTCGGCGCCTCAAACGCCTTTGTGCTACGCGACCCGGCCGTAGACACCCTGCTCGACGGCTTGGTGCAGGCCAACAGCCGCGCAGAGATGGTGCATTACGCCCGGGCGCTGGATCGGGTCTTGCAGTGGGGCTACTACATGATTCCCAACTACTACTCAGTCGGCACCCCCACCGTGTACCAAAACCGCTTCGCCCGTCCGGCACAGGAGCCGATGTATGACGAAGGGCTGGACACCTGGTGGCAAGTCAGCACAACCGCGCAAACCAACGCCGCCTTGAGCGCCGCCAGTACGTCGTCGGAGGGCCATTGAAATGTTGCATTACATGAGTCGACGTTTATTGCTGATCATCCCCACCTTGCTGTGCATTCTGGTGGTCAACTTTCTGATCGTCCAAGCCGCACCCGGTGGCCCGGTGGAACAAGCCATCGCACGCTTGCAAGGCTTTAGCGGGGCATCCGTGGGCGGCGGCGCGCGGGACATGGCGGCCAGCAGCGGTGGCGCGAGCCGCAGCAGCCGCGGCCTGGACCCGGCGCTGGTTGAAGAAATCACCAAGCACTACGGCTTCGACAAGCCCATGCACGAACGCCTGTGGTTGATGCTCAAGAACTACGCGCAACTGGATTTCGGCAACAGCTTTTTTCGCGGGGCCAAGGTCACGGACCTGATCCTGCAAAAGCTCCCGGTGTCGATTTCACTCGGATTGTGGGCGACGTTGATCACCTACCTGATCTCAATCCCCTTGGGCATTCGCAAAGCCATTCACAACGGCAGCGCATTCGATGTGTGGACCAGCACCGCGATCATCATTGGCTACGCCATGCCCGCTTTCCTGTTTGCGATTCTGTTGATCGTGGTGTTCGCGGGCGGCAGCTACATGAGCTGGTTTCCGGTGCAGGGCATGGTTTCGGACGGCTTCGATAACCTGAGCTTTTTCGCCAAGATCGGTGACTACCTGTGGCACATGGTGCTGCCGGTCTCTGCCTTGGTGATTGGCGGCTTTGCCACCCTGACCATCCTCACGAAAAACAGCTTTCTCAACGAAATCAGCCGTCAGTACGTGGTCACGGCGCGGGCCAAGGGCCTGACCGAGCGCCGAGTGCTTTACGGCCATGTGATGCGCAACGCCATGCTGCTGGTGGTCGCCGGTATCCCGCAGGCGCTGATCGAGGTGTTCTTCGCCGGTTCACTGCTGATAGAAACCATCTTCAACCTCGACGGCATCGGGCGCATGAGCTACGAAGCCGCCGTGTCGCGTGACTACCCCGTGGTGTTCGGCACCCTGTTTCTGTTCACCCTGTTCGGGTTGTTGATCAAGCTGATCGGCGACCTGTGCTACACCCTGCTCGACCCCCGTATCGACTTCTCGGCGAGGACTGCCTGATGTTTACCCTCTCTCCTATTGGCAGGCGCCGTCTCGCACACTTCAGGGCCAACCGCCGCGGCTGGTGGTCGTTATGGCTGTTTGTCGCGCTCTTCATCCTGTGCCTGGGTGGGGAGCTGGTGGCCAACGACAAACCTTTGGCGATTCACTACAAAGACAGCTGGTACTTCCCGATAGTGGCCAACTACGTCGAAACCGACTTTGGCGGCGAGCTGCCTTTCGAGCCGGATTACAGCAGTGACTATGTGCGCAAGCTGATCACTGATCAGGGCGGCTGGATGCTCTTTGCGCCCATCCCGTTCAGTTACGACACGGTCAATTACGACCTCAAGGAACCCGCCCCCAGCCCACCCAGCGCCACCAACTGGCTGGGCACCGACGATCAGGCCCGCGATGTGCTGGCGCGGGTGATTTTCGGGGCGCGGATTTCCATCCTCTTTGCTCTGATCCTGACCGCCATCAGTGCCGTGGTCGGGATCACCGCTGGCGCTTTGCAAGGTTTTTACGGCGGCTTGGTCGACCTTTTCGGGCAGCGCGTGCAAGAGGTGTGGGCCGGTTTGCCGGTGCTGTACTTGCTGATCATTTTGTCGGGGTTTGTGGCGCCGAGCTTCTGGTGGTTGCTGGGGATCATGGCGCTGTTCAGTTGGCTGGCACTGGTGGACGTGGTGCGCGCCGAGTTCTTGCGTGGACGCAACCTGGAATACGTTAAAGCAGCCCGCGCACTGGGTTTGACCGACGGTGCCCTGATGCGCCGACACATCCTGCCCAACGCCATGACCTCAACCCTCACCTACCTGCCGTTCATCCTCACGGGCGCCATCGCCACCCTCACCGCACTGGACTTCCTGGGCTTTGGCATGCCGCCCGGCACCGCCTCGCTGGGCGAAATGATTGGCCAGGCCAAACGCAACCTGCAAGCGCCCTGGCTGGCGCTCACGGCCTTCTTCACCCTGGCGCTGATTTTGTCGCTGCTGGTGTTTATCGGCGAAGCCTGCCGCGATGCATTTGACCCTAGGAGCTGAGATGACCAACACATTGATTGAAATACGTGATCTGCGCGTCGGCTTTGCCGGGCGCGAAGTGGTGCACGGGGTCAACCTCGACATCCGCCGTGGCGAATGCCTGGCGCTGGTGGGTGAGTCCGGCTCTGGCAAGTCCGTGACCGCACACTCGATCCTGCGCTTACTGCCGGGCAAAGACGTGCAGACCCAAGGCAGCATCCGCTATGACGGCATCGACCTGGTGAATGCCAGCGACGCCCAACTGCGCGGCCTGCGCGGCAACCGCATCGCCATGATCTTTCAGGAGCCGATGACCTCACTCAACCCGCTGCACACCATTGAAAAGCAAATCAGCGAGGTGTTGCTCACCCACAAGGGCCTGAAAAACCGCGCGGCACGGGCACGCACCCTGGAGTTACTGCAACTGGTGGGCATCCGCGACCCGCAAACACGCCTGAAAGCTTACCCGCACCAACTGTCGGGGGGCCAACGCCAGCGGGTGATGATTGCGATGGCGCTGGCCAATGAACCTGAACTGCTGATCGCTGACGAACCCACCACCGCACTGGACGTCACGGTGCAGCAAAAAATCCTCGAACTGTTGATCGACCTGCAACAGCGCCTGGGCATGTCCCTGCTCCTCATCAGCCACGACCTGAATCTGGTGCGCAAAATAGCCCAGCGCGTGTGCGTGATGCGCGGCGGTCAAATCGTTGAGCAAGCTCGGTGCGAAGACCTGTTCCGAGCACCGCAGCACCCTTACAGCCGCATGCTGATTGAAGCCGAACCCAGCGGCACGCCAGTGCCCAGCGACTATCGGCATAACCTGCTGGAAGTCGACAACCTGCGGGTATGGTTTGCGCTGCCCAAGCCGCTGTTCAGCCGCGAGCGTCAGTACGTCAAGGCCGTGGACGGGGTCAGTTTCGAGCTGAAAAAAGGCAGAACCCTGGGCATTGTCGGTGAGTCGGGCTCGGGCAAATCCACCCTGGGTCAGGCCATCCTGCGGCTGGTGGACTCCGAGGGCGACATCCGTTTTGGCAACAAGCAGCTCAACCTGCTGAACCAGAACCTGCTGCGCCCGTTGCGCCGGCAAATGCAGGTGGTGTTTCAAGACCCGTTTGGCAGCCTCAGCCCGCGTATGTCGGTGCAGCAAATCATCGCCGAAGGTTTACTGGCGCATGACATCGGCACACCCCAGGAACGCGAAGAGGCGGTGATTCGGGTATTGCACGAAGTGGGACTGGACCCGCAAAGCCGTCACCGTTACCCCCATGAGTTTTCGGGGGGCCAGCGCCAGCGCATCTCCATCGCCCGGGCACTGATAATGGAACCCGCCCTGATCCTGCTCGACGAACCGACCTCGGCGCTGGACCGCACGGTGCAAAAACAAGTCGTGGACTTGTTGCGCGACCTGCAACTGCGCCACGGCCTGACCTACTTGTTTATCAGCCACGACCTGGCGGTGGTGCATGCGCTGGCCCACGACATGATCGTCATCAAGGACGGCAAAGTCGTGGAACAAGGGGATGCGCGGACGATCTTCAACCACCCTCAACATCCGTATACCCAAGAGCTGTTACAGGCCAGCAGCTTGAAGCCAATGGCATTGGCAACCGGTGTGACTCCTACCCCACAGGTGCTCTGTAGCTGACGAGGCAGGAGGCTGCGACATGCGGTGTGTCTTAAGCACCGCATGATCGTTGTAGCTTGCCACTTGCTTTTCTCAGACTCCGCATATTCAAAAATGGAATATTCAAATCGTTTTATATTCTTTTTTAAAAGATAAATTTCCTGTAACACTCTCCTCATAACGATTCCAACTCATGATGAGAACGAAATGAAGAAAATCACTGCCCTCACCGCTCTGACCCTGGCTGTACTGTCTGGCCTGGCCCATGCTGATCGTCTGGATGACATCAAAAAGGCCGGTGTGCTGCGTGTGGCGTCGTTCGACAGCAACCCGCCGTTCGGTTTTGTGGATGCTAAAAGCAAGCAAATCGAAGGTCTGGACGTCGATTACGCCAAAGCCATCGCCGACAAACTGGGCGTGAAGTTGCAGTTGCAGCCGACCAACCCGGCCAACCGTGTACCGCTGTTGGTGGCTAATAAAGTGGACTTGGTGCTGGCCAACTTCACCATTACGCCGGAGCGTGCCGAACAGGTGAACTTCAGCATTCCGTATTTTTCGTCCGGCCAGCAGTTCATCGTTAAAAAGGGCACGCTCAAATCCCCCGAAGACTTGAACACTTGGCGCGTAGGTGTCGACAAAGGCACGGTCAACGAAGGCGTGCTGCGGGCCAAGTACCCCGGCGCAAAAGTGGTGGCTTACGATGACACCCCGTTCGCGTTCACTGCGCTGCGCAACGGCAACGTGCAAGCCATTACCCAGGACGGTCCCAAACTCATCGGCTTACTGGCCAACGTGCCGGACAAGGACAAATACGAAGTCCCGCCCTTCACCATTTCCAACGACCTGATTGGCGTGGGCATCCCCAAAGGCGAAACGGCGTTGACCAACGTGGTCAACGAAACCCTGGTTGAACTGGAAGGCAAAGGTCAGGCGCAAACCATTTATGACGCCTGGTTTGGCCCAACCACCAAAACCCCGCTGACCCGTCTGTACAAGATCGGCGACAAGAGCTAAAACCTGCGCGCTGTATCGTTAAGCCCGTCACGGTCAACCGGACGGGTTTGTTTGTTTCTGGATGGACGTTGTTTATGTTCGGTGAACTGCTTGCCCCGCATTACCTGCATTGGCTGCTTGATGGCTTCGTGCTGACGCTGATCCTTTCACTGCTCACCTGTATCGTCGCCACCGGCCTTGGGTTTTTGTTGTGCCTGGCGCGCCTTTCGCCTTCACGGCTGTGGTCATGGCCGGCCCGTGCTTATCTCTCGCTGTTTCGCAACACACCGCTGCTGGTGCAGTTGTTTTTCTGGTATTTCGGCGTCACGGCGATGCTGCCCGAAGGCCTGGTGATGTGGCTCAATCAGCCGCGCAGCCTGTCTGTGGGGCTGTTTGAGATTGAATGGCCGTCGTTTGAATTTCTGGCCGGGTTCTGGGGGTTGATGCTCTACACCGCGGCCTTTATCTGCGAGGAGTTTCGCGCGGGGGTCAGTTCAGTGCGCATCGAGCAGCGGGCTGCCGGGCTGGCCCTGGGTTTGACCGGCACGCAAGTGTGGCGTTACATCGTGTTCCCACAGGCTTTGCGCACCGCGCTGGGGCCTTTGTTGGGGCAATACATGAATGCACTGAAAAACTCATCACTGACCATGGCAATAGGCTTGGCCGAATTGTCTTATGCCTCGCGCCAGGTCGAGACTGAAACCTTCAAAACGTTTCAAGCGTTTGGTTTTGCCACCCTCTTGTATGTGGCGAGCATTGCGTTGATCGAAGTGATCGGCCAAATGGTCGCCCGCAGCAAGTGGTACAAGCAGGGAGTGGTGTAAGTCATGGACTTCTCGGTCATTAGCGACAATCTGTCGTACTTTTTGCTCGGGGCTTACCCCGATGGCCCGCTGGGCGGTGCCGCTCTCACGCTGGTGTTGAGTGCGCTGTCAGGCATTATTTCTGCGCTGTTAGGGCTGGTGCTGGGTGTAGCACTGGTGATGATGCGCGGCTGGGGGCGCTGGGTGTTGCTGGGCGTACTGGGGTTTCTGCGCGCGATCCCGGTAGTGATGCTGATTTTCTGGAGCTACTTTCTGCTGCCCATTGTGTTCAAGGTCGATGTGCCTGCGCTGGCCACGGTGGTGTGTGCGCTGTCGTTGATCGGCGGCGCGTACCTGGCGCACTCGGTCTATGCCGGTATCAGCGCGTTGCCGGCTGGCCAGTGGGCGGCGGGCAAAGCGCTGGGTTTGAGCAGTTGGCAGGTGTTGCGCCTGATTATCCTGCCGCAAGCCCTGCCCATGATGCTGCCCTCCTTCCTCAATCAATGGATCTCATTGATCAAGGACACCTCACTGGCATATGTGATCGGCGTCGGCGAGCTGTCGTTTGTAGCCACTCAAGTGAGTAATCGGGTGATGGTGCACCCGACCGAGATTTTCCTGTTTGTGGCGTTGGTGTATTTCGCGTTTTGCAGCAGCCTGGACATCATCGCCAACCGCTGGGTCAACACGCAAAAACCTTCTCACGTTTGACAGACGGTGCACGCCACCCCCGTAAAAGGGGATTGGCGTGCATCATCCACGGGCGTTAAACAGCGTTTCTGATGGTATGTGCCCGATCTTCAAGGTCTTCAAAAAATGCCGCCAGGGGCAGCGTTTTATCCGAGCCGGACAAGTTGCCTCCAGAAAAGTGGGTACTCGCATCCTTCAACCAAGTGCCCAACTGACCCAGGGTTCTTGGCGCCTCATGGCTCGTTACAAACTCACTCACATTGCCATAGTGCTTATGGGCAGCCTTGAGGGCGGTGAACGTATAGCGTGCGTAATCGACACCGCTCTTGGCGTGTGAAACTGCGCTCAATTGCTTATGCAGCTTATTCAAATGTTTAAGCCCCCCATTACCCCGCACAACCGTGTTGGTGTTTGCCAGTGGCCGCACGGCACTGGTCGCGACCGCCCCCGACCATGTTGTGTGGGTAGCGGCCTTTCCCACTCGATCAATTGTTTTAGCCAGCGCAACACTGAGGCCCTTGTTGACGGCTTTCCCTATCGCCCAATTCACACCCGATGCACCGCCAAAAGCCAGGCCGGTGTAGAAGAACGCGTTAGCCACGGCTGTATCAGGCGCCAACTCTTCAAGCACCGCCGAAGCAATCGAAATACTCGTGGACACCACCTCATAAACGACGCTGATGACCGACGTTAGCGAGAGTGCAACGGAGGACGACGCCGCACCAAACGTGAACAGGGTGAGTGCCAGGGAGGCCAGTAAAAGGCCGATGGTGACCCCGAGCTTCACCCCTTGCACCGTCGTCAGGTGGCCGGTCGGATCGCTGAAATTTATGGGGTCGCCCAGGCAATACGCATAAGCATTGAGCCCGCCACCATCAAATACGCTCAAGCTGTCGGGCGAATGAAATCTCATCAGTATCGGGTTGTAAGCCCGGTAACCATTGCCCAGCAGATAACAACCGGTGACCGGGTCGGGTAACTCGCCATTGAACCCCAGTAATGAACTCATCCCATCATCCAGCGGCCGGTTGCCATAAGGTGCGTAGGCCAAGTGCGCATCGCCGTGATTGGAAAGTGCGTGCAAGACACTGCCCTGGCTATCGGTGCCCAGCAACGTACAATCGTGTGCTGTCACCTGAGCCATCGCATGGCTCCCCTGCTGGAAATAACTGCACGTCTGCTCTCCCTGAACCTCATTGGCCAGTGAGTCTTCGTGGTAGAAACACGCCTTGGCCACGCCCTGTCCGGGCACAATGCTCTGAATTTTGTCCATTGGGCTGTAGCTGTATTCCACCAGATTGCCCGATGGCGACAATGAATCGCCGCCCACCGAACGCAAGCCACCCAATGCGTCATACGTCAGTACACGGCCCATTTCATCAGTGAGCTGATGACCGTCGGCATCGTATTCAAATCGACAGTCCAAAGAGCTGTAATCAGGGTGACTGTGGGTCAATTGGCTGAGTTGGGTTCGATCAATGTAGTCATAACCAAACGTTGTGACATCCTCACTGTCTTCGAATCGGGTGGTTAAGGAGCGAATGTTGTCGAGGTAGTCGTACACATAGTCCTGCGACACAAGGACGTTGCCCAGAGGATCGACCGGGGCTTGCGGACCGCTGCAGGTGTATCTCTTCAAGCGCCCTCGGGTGTCGTACTCATAGGTTTCATCGCGCAACACCGCGGGTCCGTCACTCAAGGTTCGCCGCTGGAGTTTGTCCTGCGCCGTAAACGCTTGCTCAAGGACTAGCCGACGATCGTGCTCCAAGATGAACGTGCGGCGAATTTCCCGGGCGAAATCATCATGTACAAGTTCGGTTACCAATCTTCGCCCTGCTTGAGTGTCGTTGACGCTCAGGGTCTTTAGCGCCCCACGTGCATCGTAGCCATAAGCGCTTTTAACGGGTCCTTGTTCAACTTCAGACAACCGCCCGTAAGCGTCATAACGTGAGTGACGGACGCCCCCCGTAATATCGGTGAAGTTGATCGGCTTACCCAATAGAGAGTAGGTGTACGAGGATTCAAATAGCGCCTCCCCGATCACATGCTCTTTGCTCTTGAGTTTGCCCGATGCAAAGTAGGACAAATTTTCCTGGCTATGGGGGTTGGACGCTTGAAGCAACTCGTCATGCGGCGACGCCCGATTGAACGTCGTGGTCAAGTCCGAATACCCCTCGACGGAACGCCGGGCCACTTCGCCTTTGCACACCGGATCAAGCGTGAAGTGGATGATTTTCCCGCTGGCGCAGGTCTTGCTCGACGGTTCTCCACGCCCGTGCTCATAAGTAAAACGTTCGGTTCGCCCGCCGACGGTCGTACTGCTGATGCGCATGAACGCATCGTAAGTACGCGTGCCCAGTACATAGTCATTGGCTTTTATCTGCGTGGGGTAATGGCCAATACTGCGTGCGCTGTAGAGCCGTGTAATAACGGTGCCGTCGGGTAATACCGATTTAGTCAGGCGCCCAAACACGTCGTAACTGAACTGGTTGAGCAGCCCTGGCGGACTGAGCGTTTCCAGGCACCGGCCCAGTCCGTCATAGGTGAACAGCGTTTTGCCCAGCGAATGGCCTTGCGTATCAATACGCTCAACACTCGCGGGCTTGGCGAAAACATTATTGACGGTGACGGTTTGGCCTGCCCCCTCGATCCATTGTGTGTGGGTGCGGGTTACAGGGTCATGAAGTTCGTGAGTCACGGTGCCATCCGGGCCTGTGACCTGTGAAACATTGCCCCAATCGTCATAACTGAACCCAGTGCGTACTGTGCGCGCCACGCCTTCAAACCAATCTGTCGTGAACTCCTCACTGAGTTGACCCGACGCTGTGTACACCGCGCGATACACCTCACGCATGGGTTTCTCTGTACCGGGGTGGTCAAGGTCTTGCATCGCTACATGCACCTTGCGACCCAGGCCATCAAAGGTGGTGGTGTGCTGCGCACCACGCGAATTTACAATCGTGTGACGTGCCTCCCCTTCTGCATCGCTCGGTAAGTGATAGGCGTATTGGCGGGAGGCAGGGTGTGTCGGCGATGCCACGGTTTCGCACTTGAGACGCCCTAAACCATCGTAGGTCGATTCAAGCAGGCTTTGGTCGTGGTCACAGACTTTGACCTCCTGACCGCTCAACTCGTCATACCAGGCCTGCTGCATAGATGAATGACCACCGGCCTCCACGCTCTGACTGACATGCAGACAGCCCTGGGCTTGGGTGTAAGTGTGTGTATAGGTGGTAGCTGCGCCGCCCACGGTGTCGGTCCTGCCACTGACTTTGCCGTATTGGATCTGCGTCGGATCACTCACATACCGGTACGTCGTGCGCACGAGCGGCTCAGCCGTGCCGACTTCATATAACTCATCGCTGAGCAGCACAAGGAAGCGTTTACTGCTGCCCTGAAGAGACGGCAGATCCGCGTAGGTGTGCTCTATTCGCGTGCTGGGAGCCGCGCTGAAGGCAGGAGAAGGTATGACTGATTTACTTTTGAGAAAGTGCACAAACCCGGATGGGCTGGCCGGACACCCGGTCTCCCCCGCAGCGGCGTAATACGTATTGATCTCCCTGCCACCTGTCGGGCTCTGCGTTTCCAATAAATTACCTGACGAATCGTAGGAGGTGCGGGTGATCTCTGTTCGGGCATTTTGCGGGCTGCGCATATCGTAGTAGGTGACCGACAGGCTTTTTTGCAGTTGGAAAATAGCCGGTTGTTCGTTAAAACTTTTCCCGTGCGCATCGTGGTAGTCAATGAGCGTGCGTTGAACCTTTGTGCCGATCGTTGTCTGCTGCGAGATCATCAGGTGAAACCGGTTATAAAGCCTCTCAATACGCGTGGACTGTGCCCCTGCAATCATGGTTTCAGTCGACGAATACACATAGTCGCTGGCGTTTTGGTAAAGGTAATCTTCGTTGTCGCTCCAGAGATAACCGGCGCCGTAACCAAAATAGTTATGCCTGGAAAACTCATATTCTCGAACAACCGCCGGTTGTCCGGCGCCAGGAGCAATACGCCAGGAGGTCACCACCGGCACCGCTTCTACGGGAGCACCGGGCGGCAATGCATGACCGTAAAGGTTATAACTCAGTGTTTCTACGGCCCCCGCCGGAGTCTGCACGTGCGTCATCAGCAGCGCAGCCGTTTCACTGGGTTGATAGTCAAATACCCAGTGGGCCGCCTCCCTGCCATGGCGCGTGGTCAGTGATATTTGACGCAGCCAGTTATCACGGATAACAAAGTTAAACTTTCGCGCCTGAAGCAGACTGTCGGGCCAAAGCGTGAGGCCCGGCTGGCTGTCCCAGTTGTTATCGCTTTCATATTCAAACCGCAACAAAGACTGATGTTGATCGCGAAGCTCTCGCAGCAACCGTTGCCCCTGAACAATGCTGTAGAAGAAAGAGATATAACGCCCTTCGGGAGAGAAGATTTTAGAAGGCAGCCACTCATCATCTTCTTCACTGGGGCGCGTCAGTTCTTCAACCGTGCCATTTTTATGCTCAATGACCCAAGTGTCTTCACGGATATGCACCTTGACGGTATCAAGCTTTTTGTCCAAAAGACTGACCGTATTGCCGTGGGTGTGTACGTGGTAGCACGTACCCGAAGACAAAGACAGTTTGTGGGTCGTCCGGTTGTACGAACTCAATGGTAAAGACCAGCCCGTTCCCAATCCCGAATTTCGACTATTAAACGCACTGAACACCAGTGCTAGCGGGACGCTCGGCCCACACAAACAATTGCCCAGCACTTCATTCAACGCCAGGTTGCAACTATAAGAACCGGTGCGAGGGTCGACACCGCTTTGAATAAAACTCGAAAAGTTGAAAGCGCCAGAATGCAGCGTTCCCGGCCCTTGATTTGATGTCTTCATTGATCACTTCCGTGTGTCTAAAATTCTGGTCTCTCTATCACCGCTCACGCTTGAACCATTAACCTGGGTGGCGAGTCATCAGAGGACGCAATTCGGATAGTTTGTAGGTTGCCGTACATGTCAATCACATTGAGGCGCCAGTAGTCATGCTCTTCCCTGAGCTGAGAACGCCCGCCCGTTTTTGCATAGCTCATCAATAACGTCAGTTCGCCGGGAACGTCATAATACTGAGCCACCGCATGTGGCATTTCGAAACTCATGTGCCGCCCATAATGATCAGGACTCGCATTCAAGTACGCTGTTGTGTAATAGCCCAGGTAATCCGGGTGGCGACTGAAGCGCAAAAAGGCAGAAGGGTACACTTCATATATTCTGGCGATGCCAATTCGTTGATTGTCGGCGACTATGCGAAGTGCATAAACATCCAGCTTTGCAATATTGGCCGAGTGATAGGGCCGTTGCGCCACGTATTTGAGGTGAAAGTGATGTCCTTGGTACACGGCAGGCGCTAGAGCATTCAGTGTAATTGTCCCGAATTCCGTTTTTAGCCCCGAGTAAAAGACTTTACCGTCCCGCCGTGTAATCGAGGCTGATAATGAAATAGAAGACGAGGCATTGGTGCTGACGTAAAACTCACGCACTGAAAATTTACTGCCCTCCAGCCCCCCCTTGATCGGCCCATGATAAGGGAACGACTTGAAGCGGGGATCAGGGTCATACACAAACTTCCAGACTTCAACATCATCCGACTTGACCACACTCCACGCCAAAGGTTTGTGGGTATGGGTGTCCACTAATGCAATAGAGGCCAAAGACTGCTCATCGAGATCAACTGGCATATTCAGCGCATTGGTCACGCGGACAAGCACCCGCAGCTTCATCTGCTGCCGGCCGTTACCATACAGTGTATTCCCACCGTCAGCGGCGATGATCTGGAAGTCCTTTACCGTCTCCCATTGTTCGTCGCCTGGCGAGGGGGCTACCTCATTCGAGGGGTGAAGACGCTCATCAAACGAAGCACTCAGTGCCTCTGCCTGTTCAGGCCCAGCATTAATATCCATATTCAATTCCGTCCGTATCGTTATGTTTAAGTCACGCAGCCTTATTAAGACTTGCCCTCAGTAAACCGCTGAGAGACACCTTCATAGCCACTGCGCGTCCTGCATAAACATCAGATTAGAACAGGTTAAATAATTACAAAAAAAGGGCCACCAATAGCAGCCCGACACCAACACTTGGTCAACTTCAGCTCAAGCAGACTTTCCCCTCAAACTGCACAGACAACAGACTTATCTGCGTAGTCCTTTTAGACCGCCGAATCAAAATAAAAACACGCACAACGAAACAATACCCAAATAGGGATTTTATTATAAAAGACACATTAAACAGCAGACACATACTACAGCGGTAGTCCGCACTGCTTGTGCAGCATGCCTGTTGCTTTAACCGTTATATAAGGTTGGCGCCCCACCTTATTAATACGGGGCGCCGTGGATAATCAAAGAACCGTCACAATCACTGCCCACACCGGCGCAAAGCCCAAAGGCAGCCAAACGGCCAAACGTGGTCGATAAGGCAGCACCATCAGCAAGCCAAAGCCACTGAGCGAAAGCATGCCAAACCACCCTATCGGTCCCATCGCCCACCCCCAGGCAAGCCCGCAGAAGTAAAAGCTCAGCGCCAGGCTGCACCAACCTGCTGCCCGCAACAGATGCCTCAACGCCTCAGGAGGGACTTTTTTCCACACTTGCTTGTAGTGCCGCTCCAGCCCCTGACACAAGGCAAGCATGCCCATATAGGCAAAGGCGAAAGCTGCAAAGTAATGCGCCAGCATCTCAATTCACCTCGGCCAATTGAGCCGCCTTTTTGCGCGGCACGCGCTCAACAACCGGTTGCGCGACTTTCCAGCAGGCCCACAACAACAATGCCCCCATCACGACAGCCACCAGCTCAACGCCCAGGCGGCTGGGCAATGTCCAGGGCTGATTGACGGTGAGCAGGCTCAGCAGCGGTAACGTCATGCACATCACACCGGCCAACCCCAATTGCTCACGCCACGCCTGCATGCGTGGCCTGAACAACGCGTGGCCCAGACTCAATGCCCACACGCCAAAAAACACATTCAGCTCAGCATCACTGCGCTCGGCCAGGCTGACCGGTAACAGACGATTCCCCCACAGCAGACTGATACAGGCCAGGCTCAAGCCAGCCATGACCGTGACGTTAATGGCCTCGACCAAGCGATAGAGCACCTGCGCGACCTGGTTTTCACTGGCGTATTTGCGCCGACGCTTGACGGTGAACAGCACCAGCCCGCTGGCGATCATCGCACTGCTGATCAAGCCGCAAATAAAGTACAGCCAACGCATCGGGTAGCCGCCGAATTGAGCGAAGTGCAGACCTGAAATAACCTTGTGCGTGAGCACGCTGGAACGCATGTCGGTCGGGCCGGACAACGGCTCACCGCTGACCCCGTCGAAACGCATGCCCTGCCCTTTGGCCAACGCAATGCGGTTACCCAGCAGGGGGCGTATCTGAATCTCTGCATTACTTTGCCCGGGGTTAGTAATGCTGACACTACTCAAAGGCCCCATCACCTCACGGGCCTTGCTCAATAACGGCCCCAGGGCCACCAAAGGTGCAGGCTCAATCGCCGCCGCGTGCTTGACCTCAAGCGCGGGTGGCGTGCGGTCCTGGGCTTTGAAAAACGCCTCCCGGTTGCCATCAAACAGCGCGTCCATCGCCGCGGGCATGTAGATCACCAGGAAAATCGCCAGCCCGCTGTACGTAATCATTAAGTGGAACGGTAGCAACAACACCGCGCTGGCATTGTGAGCGTCCAGCCACGAACGTTGACCCTTGGCCGGGCGAAAGGTGAAGAACTCCTTAAAGAATTTTTTGTGAATCACGATACCGCTGACCAGTGCCGCCAGCATGCCCATCGCCAACGCGCCCACCAGATAAATCCCGAGCATGCCCGGCATGTGCAGGGTGAAATGAAAGAAGAAAAAGAAAAAGCCGCCAGCAGTTTCACGCACCGGCAACACCTCGCCGGTATTGGGGTCCAGCGTCACCGACACCCCGTCGCGGCGCCCACCGGTCGAGGCTTGCAGGCTGGGCGTGCGTTCATTGGGCAAGCTGATGCCCCACTGCTTGGCGTCAGGCTTGTGCTCACGTAAATAGCCCAAGGCACGTTCGGCTGCTTGTTCGTCACTTAAGTGATGCGCAGGCAGTTCGGGTTGCATCCAGTTATCAATTTCCTGATCGAACACGGCCAGGCTGCCGGTCAGGAAAATCACGAACAACAACCAGCCCACGATCAGGCCACCCCACGTGTGCAGCCAGGCCATGGATTGAGTCAGGGTCTGTTTCATACAAGGCGCTCCAGCAGTTGCGGCCAAAACCCGATGACCGCCAATGGTAGTGCGAGTACCGCGCCCATCCACGCCGACCATTGCCGTTTAGCGGCGAACGCCCAGAGGATGGCAAAGGTGTAAATGAGGAATGACAGCAGGCTGGCGACGATCAACGCATCCACGTTGTCCAGCGGTAATAACCGGGCCAGCGCCGCCGTAAAGGCATAGGTGAACACATAACCGCCCACCAGTGCTGCCAGTGTGCGAGAAACAATGGGTACCCAGGCCGATGTTGCGAGTTTCATCGTTTAAATCCTTCATTGCGCGCCAGCCACGGTTTTGCCAGTGCCAGATGTGACAACGGCGCGGCACCCGTAAAAGGGTGTCGCGCCTGTAAATGCCGGCACTGTCGCAGCACAGTGCTAAGGCGATTGAGGTGATCAGAACGAGGTGGTCACCGATGCAAAGTAAGCGCGACCCGGCTCGTTGTAGGTTTGGGCGCCCGCTTCATCCGAGTTGCCTTTGCGGTACAGCTGTTTGTCGAACAGGTTATTGATGCCCAACCGCACGCTGAGATTCTTGTTGAACTCATAGCCCCCGCTCAACCCCACAAGACCGTAGGGGTCGATCGGTTGTTGAACTGATTTGTTGAGCTCTTCGTTGGCGCGGTTATTACGTTTAGGGGCTTCCTGTTTGCCGTAGTACGTCCCGCTGACCTGAAACGACAGCTTCTCGGTGGCGTACCAGTCCAGCGTCGTGT
Organism: Pseudomonas sp. TAA207; assembly: GCF_001529285.1. Classification (NCBI taxonomy): domain Bacteria; kingdom Pseudomonadati; phylum Pseudomonadota; class Gammaproteobacteria; order Pseudomonadales; family Pseudomonadaceae; genus Pseudomonas; species Pseudomonas sp. TAA207. Next base: position 45,945 of record NZ_LLWJ01000062.1, read on the forward strand.
TGACCGTGTACTTGGGAATGATACTCAACGGATCGCCGGTTTCCTTGTCTTTGCTCTCGATCATGTAGGTCAGGTTGGTGTTCCAGTCCAGGTCGTCACGCAGATTCACGAACAGGTTGCCTTCGATCCCCTGAACGATGGCTTTGCCACTGTTATCCCATTGGTAGACACGGCGACCATTGGGCAAACGGTAAGCCGCTTCGTTGCTGGCGTTGATCTTGTTCTGATAGTCATTGCGGAAATAAGTACCGCTGGTGCGCCATGTGCCTTTATCGAAGGCCAGGCCAATTTCTTTATTGACACTGATTTCAGGTTTCAAGCCCGGGTTACCCACCAGGTAGCACCCGCCGATATTGACTTCGACCGAGCTGCAACCGGCGCCGCGGCTGTACAACAGGTAGTTGGGGTTTGACTGATACAAGTTCGGGGTTTTGTAGGCGCGTGCAATACCGCCCTTGATGCTCAGTTCGTCCGTAAGTTGATGCGACGCATTGAGGCTTGGACTCCAGTTACCACCAAATTCGCTGTGATGGTCGAAACGCACACCTGGCGTGATGATGGTTTTGGCACCGGCCTCAATGTTGTCTTCCACATAAAATGCATAACTGTTGGCGGTGGTTTTGGTTTGCGTACGGTCCTGCCCCGCAATACCTGGCGTACCATCGCTGCCCGGATCCCAGCTCTGTGGACGCAACGAACCCGGGTCATTCAATGACTCATACAAGTACTCGCCACCTACGGTCAGCACCTGCTCCGTCAGCACGCTCAACGGCACGTTGACCTCGCCCGTTGCGCGCGTGTTGCGCAAGCGTGACTCGAACGTGCCCGCACTCTCAGACGGCGCACCTTCACCATAGCCGGCCAAGCCTTCGTTCAGCCGGGCATTACGGGTCAAGTCATGGGTTAACGAGGCTTTGGTCGATCCCCAGTCAAACGAGCCGTTGTGAGTGGCCGAGAATGTGCTGCGTTGCAGGATGCTGGTTTCTTTACCGGTCAAACTGTTTACGTAATCACCGCCGCTGTTGAGCATGGTGTCGCCGGCAAAGATGTTGCCCTGACGGCTGTAACTGGCTTCAAGATCCAGCGATTGTTCGGGGGTGAACTGCCAGCTGAGCAAGCCATTGATGTCTTTGTTGCGCACGCCTTCACGGCCTGCAACCACACTGTCGCGCGAAGCCTGCTCGGCAGTGTTGATAGCCGCGTCATCCGCGTCGGTTTTGTTCATCCCGCCGTAGACGCGAAACACCAGATCGTCCGTGATCGGCCCGCTGAGGTTGAAATTGGTACGTTTGCTGATACCTTCAGCGTCGTCTTCCGGGGCCAGGTAGTAGGCGGTCAACGAGCCTTTAAGCTTATCGGTAGGGCGTTTGGTGATGATGTTGACCACCCCGCCCATCGCGCCCGAGCCGTAGCGTGCAGCGGCTGGACCACGCAAGATTTCGATGCGCTCGACTTCTTCGGCAGGCACCCAGTTGGTTTCGCCACGGGTGTCGCGGTCGCCGCTCCAGCCATAACGCACCGCGTTGCGCGACGACGACGGTTTGCCGTCAATCAGGATCAAGGTGTTTTCAGGGCCCATGCCCCGCAAGTCAATCTGGCGATTGTTGCCACGGCTGCCACTGGTGCTGTTGCCGGTCAGGTTGACGCCCGGCTCACGGCGCATGATCTCGGAGAGGTCATTGGCGGGCGGACGCTTCTTGATGTCTTCGGCGGTAATGATGGACACACCAGGGGCTTGCTTGAGCTCTTGGGCGGCGGTGCCCAGAACGCGAGTTTCTTCCAGCTCCAACGCCTGCTTTGTGCCATCGACCGGTAAATCAGTCGCCTGTACCGGGACCTCATCGCGATCACGTTCCAGCACATCGGCGAGTAACGTGGGTGATGCCAGGGCGGCCACAAAAGCGAGTGACATTTGACTGCGTTTGAATCGAGACGACATGTCCAGTTGATCCCTTAACAATGGAGTGTGCTCAGCAGGCGTAAGACTGGAATCGCATGCGCAAGGCTCTAAATGGGCCTGATGCAGATGAGCTTTTCCCGGCACTGCCAGGACGCCAATAATAACCAGTATCATTTGAGAGTAAAGCGCGAATGATAATGAAACTCATTGTTAAGTTCCCTGACCCTCACTCGATTCACACCTTTGCCCGATAAAAAAGGTTGCTGGGGCACGCCAAGTCTGAGAAAACGCCATCCTGCTCACGCTAAGGAAGGCGAACTGCCAAGTTGTTACATTTTGTGTATTGATTGCGTCTCCTCACGACATCGGCAATACACCCTTCCCACTTTTTGAGAAAACAGCATGACCCACGAACTACACATCACTGATCTCGCAGTGGGCGACGGTAAAACCGTGGTTAAAGGTGCACTGATCACCACCCATTACACCGGCTGGCTCGCAGACGGCACGGTGTTTGACTCCTCCCACTCGCGTGGCAAGCCTTTCCAATGCGTCATCGGTACGGGGCGCGTAATCAAGGGCTGGGACTTGGGACTGATGGGCATGCAGGTCGGCGGCAAGCGTGCGCTGAAGGTGCCTGCGCATTTGGCCTATGGTGAAAGAAGCATGGGCGCGCATATCACACCGAACTCTGATCTGACCTTTGAGATCGAACTGCTCGAAGTGCTGACGCGCGACGACTGACACGCAGCAGCAGGTTTTATGTTTTTTAGGGAGATAGCGCTTGGTGAATCGATTTAGCCTGCACTTTTTATCACTTATGTCGTTGGCTGTTATTGCAGGCTGTAGCAGCCAGAGCACGCAGACAGGCCCCCACCTGACGCCTGAACAAACGCGGGCGCGAGTCGTGCAACTCATGCCGTCTACGGTCGCGGACCGTCAGGGGTGGGCAGCCGATATCCAGGTCGCCTTTGTTGCACAAGCACTGGCCCCCTCCGACGAGAACTTGTGCTCGGTACTGTCGGTTACCGAACAGGAGTCGACGTTTCAGGCCGATCCGCCCGTACCGGGGCTGGCAAAAATCGCCCGCACTGAAATCAACCGCCGCGCCAGCAAACTGCACATTCCCGAATTTCTGGTGCGCAGCGCGCTGAACATCACCTCACCGACAGGCAAAACCTACAACCAGCGCCTGGATGCGGCCCGTACCGAAGGCCAGTTAAGCGCCATTTTCGATGATTTCATTGGCATGGTGCCGCTGGGCAGCACGCTGTTTGGCAGCCTCAACCCGGTGCACACAGGCGGACCGATGCAAGTGAGCATCGCCTTTGCCGAGCAACACGCGCAGGAATACCCGTACCCGGTGGCACAGTCGATTCGTCACGAAGTGTTCACCCGGCGCGGCGGTTTGTATTTCGGCATCGCCCATTTGCTGGGTTACCCCGTCGATTACACCCAGTCGCTGTATCGCTTTGCTGACTTTAATGCGGGCTGGTACGCCAGTCGCAATGCCGCCTTTCAGGCTGCAGTGAGCCAGGTTTCAGGCTTACCGCTGGCGCTGGATGGTGATCTGACCATTCCGGGGTCCTACGCCGTGGGATCGACTGAGCGGGCCGTACGGCTGCTGGGTAAACAGCTTGGGCTCAATGACAATGCGATTCGGCGTCAACTGGAGAAAGGCGACAGCCTGGCGTTCAATGACACCGCTCTGTACCGGCAGGTCTTTGCGCTGGCGGACCGCCAACAAGGCGCCCCGCTGCCCCGCGCCGTGCTGCCGGGCATTACGCTGCAAAGCCCGAAAATCACCCGCAACCTGACCACCGCCTGGTTTGCCAAACGGGTCGATGAACGGCGCCAGCGCTGTATGACACGTGCCGGGGCCGCGCCCCTCAAATAGCCTTGGTCACAGCGTGTACTGCTTGAACAACTCTTCCTTGATGATCAGCAGTGCATCTTCGTAGTAGCGCTCGCCTCTTGCCTCGCTGAGCAATACCGAGCGCACGCTGCCTTCGCCGATGCTGGGGGTGTGCTCGCAGGTCAGGTAAAACTGCGCGGTGTCGGGCTTGAATTCCAGGTAATAAAACAACTCGCGACCTTCACGGTGCCAGTAACCGATTTCTCTGCGCATAGGGGCCTTGTGACGGATGAATTGGGAAGGTGACAACGGCTTGCGTAGCCGTTGCCGAAGGCAAGGTTCGATTGCGAAGCGATCGTAAACCCGATGACCGCGCTGTGCCAGATGCGCCAGATCACAGGGTGTTCCACCGCTGCGTGCCCTGCTGTTCAGCGGTGACTCAAGCGTTCAGCCACGCGATGCAGCGCCACACTCAGGCTTTGGGCATTGGGGGCTGCCGTCAAGCTGATGCGCAGGGCATTGGCGGTGGTGGATTTAACCGCAAACACTTGCGCGGGCACCCCCTCTATTCCTGCCGCACGCCACGTGTGCACCAGCGGTGTGTCACCGTCTGCCAACTGGAGCCAGATGTGCGGCGATGGGCTATGGGTTTGCTCCATCATCGGGCCCAACAGTTTTTTGGCTAACCGCCAACGCCGCGTGACTTCGCCGGTTTGCCACGCGACGCGCTGTTGCGCGATGCCTTGGCTGATCCAGTGACAGCCAATCGCCAGATTGATGGACGAAAGCCCCCAGTGCGCCGATTGAGCGTGAGGATCAATGCGTGCAAGCACATCGGGGCTGGCCGCGATCCAGCCCAAGCGCAAACCCGCGCCCACTGTCTTGGACAAGCTGCTAATCAATACACCCTGTTGCGCCAGGTAGTGGCACAGCGGCGGGCTGAGGGTCAGCGCACCGTACACGTCATCTTCAATCACCCTGACCCCGTGATGCAGGGCAATCCGGGCAATCGCCTGTTTGCGCTCAACACTCATCACTGCTGAGGTGGGGTTTTGCAGCGTGGGCGTGAGTACGGCAATGCGCGCTCCGGTGGCGCGAATCATGCGGTCAAAGTCCTCCGGGACGATGCCTTGCTGATCAAGCAGTACGCCGTGCATCGGCAAGCGCAATTGCGCACAGGCCGCTTTTATTCCCGGCGCGGTAAAGGCTTCGACCAACACCGGCTCGCCCGTCTGACACAGCGACAGCAACACTGTAAACAGCCCCTGCTGCGCCCCCGTACACAACATGAGGTGTTCAACCGGCAGTTGCAGGCCGCGCGCGGTGAGCCACGCGGCCCCCTGCGCCCGCGCCAACACGAGATCGTCAGCGCTCAAATACCCTTGCAAACGCTTGGCCTGACCCGTTTCGAGCAGCCATGACAGCGCGTGGGCATCCTCTTCGCTGGCGTGATTGATCGCCGGCACGTTGGTGCGCAAGTCCAGACGCTCGGGCTGAGCGTCGGCATGCTGCAATTTGAACAACGTGGCTTCTTTGCTGCCGGCCAGTACATAAGTGCCGCGCCCCACTTCACCCGACACCAGATGACGCCGCGCCGCTTCGCGATAGGCTTGCAGGGTGGTGCTGGGGTTCCAGCCCAATGCCCAGGCCAAACGTCGTTGCGGCGGCAAACGCTCGCCGGGGGCTAACTCGCCAGTGGCTATGGCTTGGGTAATTGCATCGACCAACGCCAGATAACGCGGCTGCTGGGGGTCAATCAGGGTGGGCATCCACATTTATTGTCGGCCATGCAATATAAGGATCGGCCCATACAATGCTTCGTGCCTAGAATCGAGTCAAACCTTCGATAACGGTGCCCGCCATGTTTGATTTGAATGCTCTTCGCCTTGCTGCACACGCAGTTCACCAAAGCATGGCCCCCACCCCGCAACTGGCCTGGCCGTTATTGGCTGAGCAGTTGGGCTTAGCGGTGTGGGTCAAACATGAAAATCACACCCCGACCGGCGCCTTCAAAGTGCGTGGAGGCTTGCTGTATGTGCAGGGTTTACTGGCGCGCGAACCCGCCACGACCGGTCTGGTGACGGCTACACGCGGCAATCACGGGCAAAGCCTGGCACTGGCGGCGCGGCACATGGGCCTGGCAATCAGCATCGTGGTGCCCGACGGTAATTCGCGGGAAAAGAACGCCGCCATGCGGGCCTTGGGGGCCAACGTGATCGAATTCGGCAGCGACTTTGACGACGCCCGCGCCGAAGCCGCAGCACTGGCTGAGCGTCATCAACTTCATCTGGTACCGGCGTTTCACCCTGACCTGATTCGCGGTGTCGCCACCTATGCGCTGGAACTGTTTGAAGCAGTGGCCGATTTGCACACCGTGTATGTGCCCATCGGCATGGGATCGGGCATTTGCGGGCTGATCCAGACCCGCGATCTGCTGGGGCTAAACACCGAAATAGTGGGCGTGGTGTCCCAGCATGCCGATGCATTTGCGCAAAGTGTCGAGCAAGGTCATGTGGTGTGCACCGACACCGCTCACACGTTCGCCGACGGCCTGGCCTGTCGTCAGCCATTGCCTGAAGCGTTGGCGATTATTGCGCGCGGCGCAGCGCGAATCATCCGGGTGTCTGACCGCGAGATTGCGCACGCGATACGCGTCTGTCATCAAACCACCCACAACACGGCAGAAGGCGCCGGAGCAGCAGCGCTGGCGGGCTTGATCAAAGAACAGTCGCAGCAACAAGGTCGACGCGTGGCCGTCATTTTAAGCGGTGCCAACATCGACCGGCAGTTGTATGCAGGGATTTTGAGTGAAGGCTTCGATGCCTGAGCCATGACCCGCAGGCCACTGCTGCCGCGTAATCAGGCGCTCGGCAAAGCACCTCAATCTGGCTATGCTCAATGGCATGACTCCACCTTTAGCCATCCGCCAACCTTGCCCACCGGGTGTTTGCATCTGCGAGCGCGAACAGTTGCTGGGCGAAGTTGGCGCAGACCTGCGCATTCTCAAGCTCAACCGGCAGGCTGAAAAAGAGTTGTTGGAGCGTCTGGAAAATGTGCAAAGCCTGGATGAACTCGAACACTTACGCCGCCGTTTACAAGAACAGCTGGGGATTAAGCTGACCCTGGAGCCCGGCTTTAATGAGGTGAGGACCATGCGCGGCATCGCCATACGGCTGGCCGATCAACCCGGGCTGTGCCGAAAAACCCGTCAAACAATCCCCGCGGCCATCCGTCGTGCCCTGGAACGACGTCCTGAGATTGCTTATCGACTGCTCGATGACCACGACTTGCTGCGCGACACCTAAATCGCTATTCGATACTCATTCACAAAAAAGCCGTTATTTGCCCCGTGCGGGAAGATTTAACTTGCCTATGTGTCAACGCTGAAATATAAGCCCGTCTTTCACATTAATAGAGTCATCCCATGAGCACCGGATTCACCGAGGACGAAATGCGCAGAGCACTCGGCCTTGATACACCCACACCCCCTGCTGCCCCTGCATCCAAGCCTGAACCCCAATTGCCTGAAGCCGACGCTGAGCCCGCCAAGGTGGCTGCGCGCGCGCCTGTAAAGCGCAGAGGTCCGGTATTGCGCGTCACGATGAACGTGAGCAAAGAATACGATGGCGAAGTGACCCAGTTCATTCACGACTCAAAATCCCTGAGCCGTTTCGATGCTGAGCAGGAAGCCAAAAAAGCCTTGGCCAAAGCCAGGTTCAAATATTACGAATTGGCCTCGATCGTTAAAGTCGACTGAGCCATTCGGCACGCGCACTGGATTAACGCTGCCTCAAGCGCCATCCTGCGCGCCCTTTCAAAGCGCAACCCATCGCGCCCGGCACAGGAAACCGTCCATGCAAGCTCAACCCTTGAACGCTGCCGACTTCTCGCTTATCGAAGACACGCTGCTCAAACACGGCAACGACCATAGCGTCCTCAATCCCAGTGAGCTCGACGGCTATTTCACGGCTCTGGTTTCAGGGCCCAAACACGTAGAGATCGAGGCGTGGTTCCCGGCGATCTGGGGCGGACAGCATCCTGACTGGGAAAGCCCCGAAGAAGCCCGCCAGTTCTTCGACCTGTGCGTGCGCCACATCAACACGCTGGCACGCCAACTGGCTGAAGAACCGCACGCATTTGTGCCGCGTTGCGAGCAGACCGAACACCAGGGCCACACCGTAACCCTGGCCGAAGAATGGTGTTTCGGCTACTTGCGCGGGGTGCAGGTTGCCAGCTGGCCGCCTCTGCCTACCCCGCAGGCAGAATTACTGGGCGCCATTTCTGACTGCGCCGAACAAGACAACTTTGAACTGCCCGCCGATCTGGACGTCGCCTCTCACCAACAACAGGTCGCTGAACTGGCTCCGGCGGTGCGCGCTCTGCATGACTATTGGCTGAGCCAGCGTGCCCCAACACTTCACGCCCCGCAGATAAAGGCCCCATGACGCTTCTAACTCACTTTGATACGCCGGTCAGTGAACCGATCAGTAGCCAGATTTTGCAACGGGTCGTGGACCAGCTTACCGAGCTGAGCATGATGGAAATCACGCCGAGCAACCCGCTGTACAACCTTTACCAGTACGCCATCGGCTACGAAGTGCACTTGTACCTGCAAGCGCTGGACGGCACTAAAGGGATAAGCGTGGAGCTGATCGTCGCGACCGATGCTCAAGCCCCGGATACCGTGACCGGCTTCGCCCTGTACCTGCCGGTCAAGGATGATCCTCAGGCCTGCGGTATCGCTTACATGGCCGCCAGCACCCCCGCCGTCACGCAAGCCATGGTGCAGCAGGTCATTGCACGTTACCCGCACACCGAACTCACGTGCAGTGTGCGCAACGTGGAGCAATACGAAGCGATGGGCTTTCAAGTACTAGGCTCCCGTGGCCCACGTGTGCTGATGAACACCCGCGATCACTGCACGGACGGGCTGATGGGCGTGCTGGATGTGTCGGCGGTCTACAGCTCTACCGAGGTGCGACAGATTCACACGTACCTGCTCAATCGCAACGGTAAAAAAGCGATGGTGGAGGCCGAAAAAAAGCGTGATCGCCAGATCGATCTATTGACGCTCAAAGCCCGCACTTTCGTGGCCGAACGGCTGGGGCGCGCGTAACTGCTCCCTGCTCAGGCGCGTGTCATCGCGCCTGAGCGCTGGCTCATGCGTCAGTGACGCCATAAAAACCAATCTCCCCTTGCCTGTACCCACGCCACATACCGCATCATGTGCGCATTCCGTTCAGAGGCAATGCTCATGCGCGTTCACTTCACACTTACCCGTTTGGCAGCACTCACTCTGGGGCTGGTGCTGGCCGCCCCGGCTATGGCCAGTGAAACGTCGCAGCTGGCCGATTTGATCAATACGTATCGCAGTCAAAGTCAGAACTGCGCGGGCCAGGTGTCTCTGGAGTTACCACCGCTCGCCGTTGATCCACGCCTGATCCTGCCCTCCAACAGTTTTGGCGACCTGCAACAAGCCCTGAGCCGCGCGGCGTATCCGTTGGTCAACGTGCAGGCCATCAGCCTGTCTGGCCCCAGAGATGCCCAGGCCGCAATGAAAGCCGTGCAAGAAAGCTTCTGCAAGGTGGTGCTCGACCCGCAATTTGTCGACATCGGTATCAGCCGCGATCAGCGGGAATGGAGAATTGTGCTGGCGCGCCCATTGCTGACCGCTCGCCTGGGCGATTGGCAGGTCGAAGGGCAAAAGGTACTGGACCTGATCAACACCGCACGCACTCAGCCTCGTCAATGCGGCACCCAAGCATTCGCCGCCGCTGCGGCATTAACCTGGAATGCCACACTGGCAACCGCTGCCCAATCTCACTCACGAGACATGGCCAATAACAATTACCTTGATCACAAGGATCGTAATGGCGGCACACCCGGTGATCGCGCTGAGCTGGCGGGCTTTGTCGGTCAGCAGATCGGCGAAAACATTGCCGCCGGGCAAGACACCCCGAACAAGGTCGTAGAGGGTTGGCTGGCCAGCCCCGGCCACTGTGCGAACCTGATGAACGCGCAATTTCGTGAGCTGGGTGCGGCCTATGCCGTCGACCCTAAAAGTGATGCCGCCATTTACTGGACGGCCGTGTTCGGTACGCAGTGAGTGTGCGCACGGTCAAAAGAAGGGAAGGTGTAGCGAGGGCGTAACGAAAACAGTAGCCCCGCCCAACATCGTTGGGCGGGGCTGCTTTTTTACAGGGCCATGTCAGCCGCTGGGTTGCTTGGCGCAGGTGTAGCCGGCGCTTGAGCAGGTGCTTGTGGTGCTGCGGTTGCCGCCGGAATAGCCGGTGGCGGCGTCAGTTGCAGGGTTTCGGCCGTGTAGGCCCATTCCTGTGCAACGCGCTCTGGCGAGCCGTTCAGCTTGGTGCCGTAGCTCGGCACGATCTGGTGCAGCTTGGCTTGCCATTCAGGTGTGGCAACCTTGTCCTTGAACACGGTTTCCAGCACGGTCAGCATGATCGGTGCCGCGGTGGATGCACCAGGCGAAGCGCCCAACAGGCCGGCAATGCTGCCATCTTTGGCGCTGACGATCTCGGTGCCCAGTTTCAGCACGCCGCCCTTCTCTTCGTCACGCTTGATGATCTGTACGCGCTGGCCGGCTTGCCACAGGCGCCAGTCTTCAGACTTGGCATTCGGGAAGTATTCTTTCAGGGCGTTGAAACGGTCTTCGTCCGACAGCATCAGCTGACCGGCCAGGTACTCAACCAGCGGGTATTGTTCGATACCGACTTTGGTCATTGGCCAGAAGTTGTGCGTGGTGGTGCTGGTCAGCAGGTCGAAGTAGGAGCCTTCTTTCAAGAACTTGGTCGAGAAAGTCGCGAATGGGCCAAACAGGATCACGCGCTTGCCATCCAGCACACGGGTGTCCAGGTGTGGCACCGACATCGGTGGCGCGCCAACCGAAGCCTTACCGTACGCTTTGGCCAAGTGTTGCTCGGCCACCGTCGGGTTATCGGTCACCAGGAACGAACCACCCACCGGGAAGCCTGCATATTCCTGAGCTTCAGGAATGCCGGACTTTTGCAGCAAGTGCAGTGCACCGCCGCCCGCGCCGATGAACACGAACTTGGCGTCGGTCTGGGACTCAGTACCGTCTTTGAGGTTTTTGTACACCACGCGCCAGCTGCCATCTTCGTTGCGCTTGATGTCTTTGACTTCGCTCGACAGCTTCAACGAAAAGTTAGGCTGTGCCTGCAAATGAGCGGCGAACTGGCGTGTGATTTCGCCGAAGTTCACGTCAGTGCCGATCGGCGACCAGGTGGCTGCGATTTTCTGGTTCGGGTCACGCCCTTCCATCATCAGCGGTACCCACTTCTTGATCTGAACCGGGTCTTCGGAGTACTGCATACCGGCGAACAATGGGCTGGCCTGCAGTGCTTCGTAGCGCTTCTTCAGGAACTTGATGTTGTCATCGCCCCACACAAAGCTCATGTGCGGTGTGGAGTTGATGAACGAACGCGGGTTCTTCAGAACACCGTTCTTGACCTGCCAGGACCAGAACTGACGGGAAATCTGAAAGGCTTCATTGATTTCAATGGCTTTCGGGATTTCAACGTTGCCGTTCTTGTCTTCCGGGGTGTAGTTCAGTTCAGCCAGCGCCGAGTGACCTGTACCCGCGTTGTTCCAGCCATTGGAGCTTTCCAGCGCCACACCGTCGAGACGTTCAATCATCTCCATCGAGGTGCCGGGTTCCAGTTCATTGAGCCATACGCCCAATGTGGCACTCATGATGCCGCCGCCGATCAGCAAGACATCGACTTGCTTGGTCTCGGCTGCGTGCACGGAGGTTAGCCCCATGGTCAGCGCAAGGCCCAATAGCCCCTTGTTCATTTTTTTTAACATGTTGGAGTACCTAAGATAAAACATCATCTACCCGGCACGCGGTTCATGAGCGATTTCGACTCATCACAGGCGGGTCTGCCTGCAATCGAGCCCTCAGGCCTTGAACGGGTAGATCGATAAAGGCCTATGCACACTATAGACCTCACGTTTATGTACCTTGGGTGCTGATCTCTTATTAATTATTGGCTTCAGCTACTTGGGTGACATGTATGTTGTGTGTCAGCTATCAGTGAACGCGGCCAACAGCAGAGTGAATCCGCCCAGCTCCTTCACGCCCACTGACCTTTTCGCGATTCCCTTGCCATCTGACCGCCCCGCGGTTTCCTCCAAGAAACCTGCGTGAACCTATCCATCCGGGGGTGGCCAGCCTCAAAACCGCGACATTCTACCTCAGGTAGCCCTTGAGACGAAAACGCATCTTTTCGCGTTTTTTGTGACGGCTGAATCGATTGCGAGCGTGATTTGGCGCAGGGTTGCCTGCGCGATTCAGCGCCAATGACTGATCAGTCACGCCCCCGACCTTGGGCGAGATGCTTGGGCGGCATCAAAATGTCTGCCCACTGTTCAACTGCCGCGTCTGCAAAGGCCTTTTTTAACCCCCCGGCAACCGGTAGCATTGCGCCACTAATCTGCTCCCCCTCTTCAAGGAATGAACTGTGCGCCTCAACGGCCCCTTCGCAGTATTACCCCTGCTGTTCGTCGCCACCTGCGCAGTGGCAAGCGCCGAAAAAGACCGAGTGTTCGTAGAGTCGCGCTGGTATGAACTGGACGACATCAAAGCGTACGTGAAGCACCACTCCCCCAAAGAAGTGAACTGGGTGTTTCCCTCTACACGGCGCTACATGCTTGAAGGCCAGGGCGTACATTCAACGCATTTGCCCGAAGTCGAGTTAAGCGAGCAAAACAAACAGGTCGGCAGCCGCAAAGGGTTTACCCAATACCCCGACAAACCGATGAACCTTAGTGCAGAGCTGGACAAAGCCTGTATGGCTGCCTTCAAGGTCACACTGGTCCATATCGGTGGGCGAAGTGCCCCATTTGGCCCGGTCAACAAAAAACTGCCCTATGAAGTCGTGGGCATCCAGAGCCACGTCATGGCACAAGCCCCGCTCGACACTTACCACAGCCGCAAACGCAAAATCATTGCGCAAAAACCGCCCACCTCCAACGCACTGCTGTGCTCTGTGTACAAAATTCCGAAGAAAAATGGCCGTGCGTATTACGAAACCATGGTGGTGCTGACCGCCAGGGCCGCCTACGGCACGGGCAAGTGGTAACGCATTATTTCCCGTGACCGGGCGTGATGTTTGCGTATGATGGCCGGCTTTCAAGCACCGCCAGCCAACAGGAACCTGCATGCCGCCCAACAAACGTAATCAGTCACAGGTTGAACAGCGCCTGATTAAAGCCCTGACCAAAGCCTGTGAAACCGCCAAAAAGCACATCGAAGGGTTTGTATGGCTGACCCACGCGGCCGATTACGAAACCTTCCCTGCCGGCTTCAAAGTGGTGTGGGTTTTCGACACGCAAGACAACAAAGACTTCGCACTGGCTGATGGCGCCGCCAGCTACATGGTCGACCTGACAGAAAAGGCGCTGAAAAACGCCGATGTCAAAGTGCGCAATGTGGCCACTTACGTGTATTACGACTCAGAAGAAGAATGCCAGCGCACCGACTCGGGTAATTGGCCGCAACGCATGGCGCGCAAGGGCGCCAATCGGAAAAAATAAGCCGTGGCCAAGGACATTGAAAACCCGTGTGTGGCCACGTGCCAGTTGAGCGGCGATGTGTGCGTCAGCTGCGGGCGCAACAAAGCAGACATCAGGGCCTGGCGGCGCATGAAGCGGCCTGAAAAAATGGCCGCGGTACAACGCGCCACCGCGCGCCTGAAAAGCCTGCAAAAAAAGAAAGGTTAAACCGTGTCTGGCGCTTCAAGGCGCCAGATGGCGCGTCGTTCAATCGCTCAAATCAGCGCTGATGCAACGCATTAACGTCACCTTTGCCCGACGTTTCGCGCAGGTACTCTTGCATCGAATCATCCAATGCCTGTAACCAGCGCGTGTGATGCGGCACTGCTGCCGTACCCGTCATGACAGAGCGGTAGGATTTATCGCGATAGCCCATGATGTCCCGCTTCTTGTCAGCCTTCCATGTGAGGAATATCTGATTTACGGCGTCGATATCAAAGGCGGGATAGTCCGTGTGCTCAATCAAGTGCCTGATGTACTCACCTTGAAACTCGTACATCGACGCGGTGGATTGCAGCCCCTCTTCAACCTCACGCCAGCGCGCACTGTCAGCCTGCATCTCGGTTTTTTCAGGCAACGTGATGCGGCCCAGGATGCAGTCGCGCACAAACCAGGCCTGCGCGTCGAACAAGTTGAAGCTGTACCACAAGTCCTGCATGCCCAGGTAAATCAACTGCGGGTTGCGCTCCCAAATCACTCCCTTGTACAGCCCGAGCGGCCACAGACGATTACCTGTTTTCAGCGTCAGTTCATCCGCTAAAAAGCTGAAATGGTGCTGATACCCGGTGCACAGGATGATGGCATCCACCCGCTTGCTGGACCCGTCGGCAAAATACGCGATGTCGCCCTCAACCTTGCGCAGTAACGGGCGCTCCTCCCAACCCTTGGGCCATGTGTAGCCCATAGGCTGCGAACGGTAGGTACTGGTGATGGAGCGGGCACCGTATTTGTAACACTGCGAACCAATGTCTTCAGCCGAGTAACTGCTACCCACGATCAGCAAATCCTTGCCCTTGAATTCAGTGGCTTCGCGAAAGTCGTGGGCATGCAGAATGCGCCCCGAAAAACGCTCAAAACCAGAAAATTCGGGCACCTGAGGCGTTGAAAAATGGCCACTGGCGACAATCACGTAATCGAACGTCTCAGTCGTGCTCAGACCTTGGGCATAGTCATGCGCCGTGAGGCTGAACTGGCGCGAAGCCGGTTCAAAGGTGACGCTTTTGACCACCGTTTTGAAACGAATGAAATCACGCACACCCGCCTTTTTGACGCGCCCTTGAATGTAGTCCCATAGCACTTCGCGAGGTGGATATGAAGAAATTGGGCGCCCAAAATGCTCATCAAAACTGTAATCCGCAAACTCTAAACACTCCTTGGGGCCGTTGGACCACAGGTAGCGGTACATGCTGCCGTGCACCGGCTCGCCATGCTCATCCACCCCGGTGCGCCACGTGTAATTCCACATGCCACCCCAATCGGCCTGTTTTTCAAAACACACCACATGCGGCATGGGTGCGCCTTGCTCATGGGCGGATTGAAAGGCACGCAGCTGCGCTAGTCCGGCAGGGCCGGCCCCAATGATTGCGACACGAATAGACATCGAATTCCCTCAACAGATTGAACACTGAACAACGCAAACCCCTGATGCGAGCCCCGTAAAAATGGCGCTGGCAGGGTAAAAATTCAGGCGATCAAACTGAAGGTGGAGGCACCGCACGGCAGCGTTTGCCTGTTACAAGGGCGTCACGCAACGAAGTAGGTGGCAGGTGAAAACGCGTGGCCAGCGAGTGACAAAAAGTGATCACTAACACAGGCAGCGCCGAATGACGGGAGGGCCTTGTTCCATCGCTGCGTTGCGCAGGATGAAGGCCTGGAGAGTCAAAGATACGTGTGGTCTCATGCATCGGGCTTGGTTAGCCTCTTATTGGGTTATGGATTCCTTTTTAGCTATAACGGATGAAGATAGGGATTACAAGTTTGAAGTACTTTTCGTACATCTGGGGCGCCGATAAAAATGGAATCAGCCTTTGAAGGTTATCTTTTCTAAAAGCCGTGAAATTTGTTCGATTGAGTAGGGTTTAGGCAAAAACTCGAAGCCCTCGTAGCCACTCAGCGCCAGCTCTTCGCTGTAACCGGACGCCAAAATGATCGGCAGATCCGGTCGCCGCTTGCGCAGCTCCTTGGCCATCGCCACACCCGTCATGCCGGGCATCACCACATCAGAAAACACTGCATCAAATGTCATCGCATCAGGCCCGACCATGCGCAAAGCCTCTTCGGCATGGGTGGCCCAAGCCGTCTCGTAACCAAGATCCTGCAAGATCTGGCTCGCGAAATGCCCCACTTCCAGGTTGTCTTCAACAATCAACACCCGGGGTTTGTTTTCAGGATGCATCAACAAGGCAGGTGCGCCCGCCTCATGCTCACTTTCGCTGCGATCCTCTGCATCGGCCTGCGGCAGGTACAGCGTAAAGACCGTGCCTTGGTCGATCACGCTCGTGACGTCAACGTTGCCGCCCGATTGCTTGGCAAACCCGAAGACCTGCGACAAACCCAGCCCGGTGCCCTTGCCCACAGCTTTGGTGGTGAAAAACGGCTCGAAGATTTGGCTCAGCATCCGGCTCGACATGCCGCAGCCGGTGTCTGCCAATGAAATGGCCACGAAACGCTCGTTGGAGCCTGCATGGCCACGGATCGTCGGTAATCCTGCGCGCTCGATGAGACGAAGCGCCAACGTGCCCTGCCCCGCCATGGCATCACGCGCGTTGAGCGCCATGTTGATCAGCGCCGTTTCAAACTGACTGCCGTCCGCGCGGATGTAACACGACCCTTGCGGCAGGTCGACCACCACCTTGATCCGCGCGCCGGTAATGGTGTCCAGCATGTCGCCGATGTTCTGGATACGCTGACCGGCATCAAACACCTGCGGGTTAAGCGGCTGGCGACGGGCAAACGCCAATAGCTGACTGGTCAACTTACTGGCGCGCTCAACCGTGTCAGACACCGCATTCACGTAGCGCACACGGCGCTCATCCGAGAGGTGCGGCATGCGTAGAAAATCCACAGAGGAGCGAATGATCGTCAACAGATTATTGAAGTCGTGAGCCACGCCTCCGGTGAGCTGACCGATCGCTTCAAGCTTTTGCGACTGATGCAGGGCCGCTTCGATCTGGAGCAAACGCGCGCTGCGCTCCTGCACCCGCTCCTCCAGCGTGGTATTGAGCTGCGCCAGCTCAAGCAAACCCTCGCGCACCGAAGCGTCAGCCCTGGCGCGCTCGATATGCGCCCACGAACGCTCCGTCACTTCACGCAACAACGCCAACTCATAGGCTGACCACTGACGGGGTGACCGATCATGAATGGCCATTAAAGCGGTTAAGCGCCCACCCTTGATTAAAGGCAAACAGATCGTCGCTTTCACGCCCAGCGCGGTAAAACTGGCAGCATCTTGCGCCGGAAACTCTTTCACCACGTCATTGATGACCAGCGGTTTGCCCGCCTGCAATTGAGAGGCGGCCTGCTGACCAAAATCAGCCAGACTGTACTGGCCGACGATGGTTGTGGCGCCCTCTGACAGCCAGTTGTCGCGAATAAAGAAAGCATCCTGGTCCGCTTCCATTTCGGCATACGCACAGTGCGTGACGTGTAAATGCTGCGCCAGCATCTGCATGGTCGTGGCCAGGATCTCCTGCGCATCTGTGGCGTTGGCCACCGCATGGCCAATGCCGTCCAGTACAGCCAGACGCTGCGTCATATACACCGTGGCAGTGGTTTCGGTCACCGTATCCAGCATGCCGACGACCGCGCCATGCGGGTCGCGGATCGGGCTGTAACAAAAGGTGAAATACGCCCGCTCAGGCTGTTGGCTGCGCTCAATCATCAGCGGGAAGTTTTCGATATACGTCGCTTCACCGGCAAATGCAGCGTCGGCAATTGCGCTGATTTCACTCCAGGCTTCTTTCCAGACCTCATTGAACGGTCGGCCCAGCGCCTCAGGCTTACTCCCAAGAATGGGCACAAAAGCATCGTTGTAGAGGGTGATTAAATCCTCACCCCACACAATTGACTGCGGAAAATGTGAGGCCAACATCAATGCCACGCTGGTTTTCAACACGTCCGGCCACTCAGCCAGCGGGCCAAGCGGCGTGCTGGCCCAATCATACTGTCTGATTCGCCCAGCCATTGCGCCATCGTGTTGAAGCCAGTCAGTCATAACGCCTTTACCCTGATTACTGCCATTAATCGTTGAATCGCCGACGATGATAAGTCAGGCACAAAAAAACTGCCCGACAAAGCCATCAGGCAAGCTCTCACTCTTTGTCACACATTAGAGACAACACGACCGAGTCTCAGGTTCTACTGCGCGGGCTTGCGGGCTAACATGCCGCGCTGCGACTCATGGCCATCGGCCGTTAGCGATCTGAGTCAACATTGATGAACAGAGGGATTGAACGGTGAAAATTGTATTTGTGCTGCTGCTAAGCGCGCTCTCCATGCTGGCCCAGGCAGCTGACATCGGTGAGACGTTGACGCCCTGGACGCTGAACGACCAATACGATCAGCCCTACACCCTGAACGAGCAAACCCGCATTCTGCTGGTGGCGCGCAACATGGATGGCGCCAAGCTGGTCAAAGCGGCGCTCCAAGACCAACCCAAAGGCTATCTGGAAGCGCGCAATGCGGTGTTTCTGGCCGATGTGCATGGGATGCCTTCGTTGATCGGCAAATGGTTTGCCATTCCAGCCATGCAAAAATACACCTACCGCGTAGTGCTTGACCGTGATGGCAGCATTGCCGCTCAGTACCCCGGCGCAGAAGACCAAGTGCTGTGGCTGCAACTGCAAGGCAACACAGTGGTGTCACAACACACCTTCACCAGCGCCGAGCAATTGCAAAAAGCACTGCAAGACACGCCAGCCCAGTAATCGACTGACTGCCCGGCTCAAAAAAAGCCGCCAATCCCTGTGGATTTGGCGGCGTTTAGGTCGGGCCGTGTTTTAACCTTGCTTGAGTTCAAAACCACGCCCATTCCAGCTGTAACTTTCAACGGTTTCAATGCTCGGGCAGCAACGAGGGTCATCCGGCCCACTGCTCAGTGACGTTACCGAGACACGCTGCACACCACCCGGCGTGATATCAGTCGCAGCGCCTGACACTGCCGAATGCCCTTGATACACCCAGCCCGCACCCGAGTGGTAAAAACCGGCCAGGCTCTGGAAAGAGCCATTGCCGCCACCTTGCCCCTCAATCGTAAACAGCACCACTGCATCCGGCTGGCCGTCGCCATTGAGGTCCATGTAAATCACCTGGCGGCCTTCGGTGTACTCAGCGCCACCGTCCTGAGTGGTGAGCGTAGAGGTCAGCTCCTCGATTGCCATTTGCAGCACATGATCGACCTGACCGGCGACAGGTGCGGCAACGGTGGGCGCAGCGATTGCCGGCGCAGTTGCATCAGCCGTTGGCGCGTACTTGGCCGCACCTTTTTCCGTCAGGCTAAGGCCCTGCTTTTTGCCCTTGGCCACGAACTCGGCCATCAGCGCGCCTTGCATCTCTTTAAGGTCCTGCTCCGAGAGCTCCATCATGCCTTTGCCGCTAAACGGTTGGGCGTCACCCAGAAACCAGCGTGAGAAAAACCCGGGGCGCACCGACTCCAGCTTGTCGATCAATTGCTCGGTTCTTTGCTCAACCAGGTCAGTCCAGAGCGGGCCAGCCTCTTTGCCCAACGACTCGACCAAGGCGTCATCTTGAGCCAGCCATCCGGCTTTGACTTGCTCCAGCAGCATGATGTTGTAGTCGATGGTTTTACTCACACAACTATTCGTGAAGTTGCCCATGCACTCCTGGCGCAAAGCATCACGGGCCATCGAAATCTTGACGTCGCTGTAAACACCGCAGCCTGACAACAGAACGGTCAAACCAACCACACAACCTATGCGTTTCAAGGTGCTCTCCTTAACGCCCAGAAAAGCCTGAGCGACACTCCATTTATTCTGGGCACGGGGCCGCCGCCCGGTTTATCGGCAGGCAGCAGCAAGGCTTGAGAACAGACAATCGAAGAGGCGCCCCACCCGCTCGACAAATCGCGGGCAAAAAAAAAGCCGCTATTGCTAGCGGCTTTTTTTGTATCTGGCTCCACGACCTGGACTCGAACCAGGGACCCAATGATTAACAGTCATTTGCTCTACCAACTGAGCTATCGCGGAATGGCGTCTATCTTACTGATATAAAAAGAGAAGTCAACACTTTGGATGACCTCTCTGTGGATTATTCAGATGACCTGAACAATCGCATCGGTAACGGCTTCAATGTTGCGCTGATTCAACGAAGCCACGCAGATTCGGCCGGTGTCGAGCGCGTAAATACCGAACTCTGCACGCAAGCGCGTCACTTGCTCAACGCTCAGGCCCGAGTACGAGAACATGCCGCGCTGACGCGCTACAAAGCTGAAATCATGCTCAGGGGCTTTTTTGGCCAGCAGCTCGACCATTTGCAGGCGCATGCCACGAATACGCAGGCGCATTTCTGCCAGTTCTTGTTCCCACATCGCGCGCAATTGCGGGCTGTTGAGCACAGCGGCCACAATGCTTGCGCCGTGAGTGGGCGGGTTGGAATAGTTGGTGCGGATTACACGCTTGACCTGAGACAGCACGCGCGCGCTCTCGTCTTTCGATTGCGTGATGATCGACAGTGCTCCCACACGTTCGCCGTACAGCGAGAACGACTTGGAGAACGAGCTGGATACAAAGAAGCTCAAGCCCGATTCGGCAAACAGGCGCACGGCCGAGGCGTCTTCTGCGATGCCATCGCCAAAGCCCTGATATGCCATGTCCAGGAACGGGATCAGCCCTTTGGCCTTTACCACGTCCAGTACGTTCTGCCAGTCGGCCGGGGTCAGGTCAACGCCGGTCGGGTTGTGGCAGCAGGCGTGCAGCACAACGATAGAACCGGCTGGCAACGCGTTCAGGTCTTCAAGCATGCCCGCACGATTTACATCGTGGGTCGCGGCATCGTAATAACGATAGTTGCGGACCGGAAAGCCTGCGGTTTCAAACAGGGCGCGATGGTTTTCCCAGCTTGGATCGCTGATCGCGACCACAGCACCGGGTTGCAGTTGCTTGAGGAAGTCTGCGCCGATTTTCAGTGCGCCAGTGCCGCCAACCGCTTGGGTGGTGATGACACGGCCAGCAGCCAGTAAAGGCGAGTCGGCGCCAAACAGCAGCGTTTGAACAGCCTGGTCGTAAGCCGCAATGCCATCAATGGGCAAATAACCGCGCGAGGCATGCTGGGCAACGCGAATCGTCTCGGCTTCAATAACGGCACGCAGGAGCGGAATTCGTCCCTCTTCGTTGCAGTAAACACCGACCCCCAGATTCACTTTGCTGGTACGGGTATCGGCGTTGAATGCTTCGTTGAGGCCCAGGATAGGATCGCGGGGTGCCATTTCGACAGCGGAGAACAGGCTCATTATTACGGCGGCTCTGAATAA
The DNA here is from genome assembly GCF_001529285.1 of Pseudomonas sp. TAA207. Lineage (NCBI taxonomy): Bacteria > Pseudomonadati > Pseudomonadota > Gammaproteobacteria > Pseudomonadales > Pseudomonadaceae > Pseudomonas > Pseudomonas sp. TAA207. The sequence continues at coordinate 66,780 of NZ_LLWJ01000062.1, forward strand.
GGAATGGAGGGGGTGACAACGCTCCAGCCGATTGCACTAGAGCGGTGCACAAACGGGGAGCAAGTATAAGCGCGATCACGATTCGGGCAACAGCCGATTCCCGGATTTGCTCAAGTATTTCAGTTTATTTACCGGCCACTGGTCTAATTGCAAACTTGATCCAAATAGCCGTGTCAGACGCACGCCTTGAAACAGTCGGCCACCAGCACCATATTTACCCGTATCCTGTTTTTGCCTGCGGCTTGCGTCGTGTGCAGTCTTTCTCGCGACTCTGAGGTCCATGCCTTTATAGACGCGCAACCAGAGGTCAGATATGTCCGATTTTCAGCTCGTTACCCGCTTTGAGCCGGCAGGCGACCAACCCGAAGCCATTCGCCAATTGATCGAAGGCATCGAGGCCGGTTTGTCGCACCAGACCCTGCTCGGGGTAACCGGGTCGGGCAAGACCTTCAGCATTGCCAATGTGATCGCGCACGTAAATCGTCCCACACTGGTGCTCGCGCCAAACAAAACCCTGGCCGCGCAGCTGTATGGCGAGTTCAAGTCGTTTTTCCCCAATAACGCGGTCGAATACTTCGTCTCTTATTACGACTACTACCAGCCCGAAGCCTATGTGCCCTCCTCCGATACGTTCATCGAGAAGGATGCGTCGATCAACGACCATATTGAGCAGATGCGACTTTCGGCGACCAAAGCGCTGCTGGAGCGCAAAGACGCGATCATCGTCACCACGGTGTCGTGCATCTACGGCTTGGGCAGCCCCGAAACGTATTTGAAGATGGTGTTGCACATCGATCGCGGCGACAAACTCGACCAGCGCGAATTGCTGCGCCGTTTGGCTGACCTGCAATACACCCGCAACGACATGGATTTTGCCCGTGCCACCTTCCGTGTACGCGGCGACGTGATCGACATTTACCCGGCCGAGTCCGACCTGGAAGCCGTGCGCATCGAACTGTTCGACGATGAAGTCGAAAGCATCAGTGCGTTCGACCCGCTGACCGGCGAAGTGATTCGCAAAATGCCACGCTTCACCTTCTACCCCAAGAGCCACTACGTCACACCGCGCGAAACCCTGCTCGATGCGGTTGAAGGCATCAAGGTGGAACTCAAGGAGCGCCTCGATTACCTGCGCGCCAACAACAAACTGGTTGAAGCCCAACGACTGGAGCAGCGCACCCGCTTCGATCTGGAAATGATCATGGAGCTGGGCTACTGCAACGGCATCGAAAACTACTCGCGCTACCTCTCGGGCCGCGACTCGGGTGCCGCACCACCGACCCTGTTTGACTACCTGCCGGCCGACGCACTGCTGGTGATTGATGAATCCCACGTCAGCGTGCCGCAAGTCGGCGCGATGTATAAAGGCGACCGCTCACGCAAGGAAACGTTGGTGGAGTACGGCTTCCGCCTGCCTTCGGCGCTGGATAACCGGCCCATGCGCTTCGACGAATGGGAACGTATCAGCCCGCAGACCATTTTCGTCTCCGCCACCCCCGGTAATTACGAGGCCGAGCACGCAGGGCGCGTGGTTGAACAAGTGGTGCGCCCCACCGGTCTGGTGGACCCGCAAATCGAAATCCGTCCGGCGCTGACCCAGGTCGACGACCTGCTGTCAGAGATCGGTAAACGTGTCGCGCTGGGAGAGCGGGTATTGGTCACCACCTTGACCAAACGCATGTCTGAAGACCTGACCGATTACCTGGCCGACCACGGCGTGCGCGTGCGCTATCTGCACTCCGACATCGACACCGTGGAGCGGGTCGAAATCATCCGCGACTTGCGCCTGGGGGTGTTTGACGTGCTGGTGGGCATCAACTTGCTGCGCGAAGGTCTGGACATGCCAGAAGTGTCACTGGTGGCCATTCTTGACGCTGACAAGGAAGGCTTCTTGCGCTCCGAACGCTCACTGATCCAGACCATTGGCCGAGCCGCACGTAACCTCAATGGCCGGGCGATTTTGTACGCGGACCGCATCACCGGGTCGATGGAACGCGCCATCGGCGAAACCGAACGACGCCGGGAAAAACAGATCGCCTTCAACCTGGCCAATGGCATTACGCCAAAAGGCGTGTTCAAGGACGTGGCCGACATCATGGAAGGCGCCACCGTGCCGGGTTCGCGCAGCAAGAAGCGCAAAGGCATGGCCAAGGCCGCCGAAGAAAACGCCAAGTACGAAAACGAACTGCGTTCACCGAGCGAAATCAGCAAACGCATTCGCCAGCTGGAAGAAAAAATGTACGCACTGGCCCGCGATCTGGAGTTCGAAGCGGCGGCACAGATGCGCGACGAAATTGGCAAACTGCGCGAGCGCTTGTTACAGGTTTAACCCTTGATCTGTAGTCGCTGTCGCAGGCTGCGATACTGTCCATCGCAGCCTGCGGCAGCGACTACAGAGAGTCATTCTCTTCGAACATCACCGCGTACAGCACCCTCGAACGACAAGGAAGCCCATGACTGCCGCCAACACCCAAAAGCCCTTTGTGCCGGGCCGGCTCGAACAGGTATCGACCCGCATTGCCTTCTTTATTGCCGGGTTCGGTCTGGCCGCCTGGGCACCGTTGGTGCCTTATGCCAAAGCCCGTGCCGGGCTGGATGAGGCCACGCTTGGGCTGTTGCTGTTGTGCCTGGGCGCAGGCTCGATTCTGGCGATGCCGATCGCGGGCCTGCTGGCCACGCGGTTTGGCTGTCGCAAAGTCACCATTGGCGGCACGCTGCTGATTTGTCTGGCCTTGCCGCTGCTGGCCACCGCCAGCAGTATTCCCTTATTGATTGCCACACTGTTTATTTTTGGTGCCGGGCTGGGGGTGGTCGATTCCACCGTCAACCTGCAAGCCGTGATCGTCGAGCGCGCCAGTGGGCGCAACATGATGTCGGGCTTTCATGGCCTGTTCAGTGTCGGCGGGATTGCCGGTGCTGCGGGGGTCAGTGCTTTGCTCGCGCTGGGTTTGTCGCCACTGTGGGCGATTGCAGTGGTGATTGTGCTCATCCTCGGCGCGCTGGCCAAAGCCGCCCCGCACCTGCTGCCTTATGGCAGTGAAAGCAGCGGCCCGGCCTTTGCCATCCCCCACGGCGTGGTGCTGTTTATCGGTGCACTGTGCTTTATCGTGTTTTTGGCCGAAGGCGCGATGCTCGACTGGAGCGCGGTGTTTTTAACCACTGAAAAAAGCATGGGCGATGCCTATGCCGGGCTTGGCTACGCGGCGTTTGCCTTGACCATGACTGCCGGACGCTTGTTCGGTGACACGGTGGTCAAGCGCCTGGGGCCGACACGCGTGATTGTGATGGGCGGATTATTCGCCGCGCTGGGGATGGGACTGGCCACGCTGGCACCGGGCTGGGAAGTGGCGCTGCTCGGTTATGCACTGGTCGGGGTGGGATGCTCAAACATTGTGCCGGTGCTGTACTCCGCCGTGGGCAAGCAAACCGTGATGCCCGAGCACATTGCCGTGCCGGCCATCACTACCCTGGGTTACGCAGGCATTCTGGCAGGCCCGGCCGCTATCGGCTTTATCGCGCATGCCAGCAGCTTGAGTGCCGCGTTCCTGTTGATCACCGCCCTGCTGGTGGCCGTGGCCATCAGCGGACGCATTTTGCGGGTTTAACTGCACATTCCCCGTAGGCGCTGACGATCGCTGCCGCGCACGGTTCGTCAGCGCCTGCGCTGCCAGGCACTCGGCGGGTTAAAACCCGACGCTGGCCTGCACGAAGAACGTACGCGGTTCACCCAGATACAGCCCTGAGTTGTTGTCGCTGGAACGGGTGAAGTACTCCTGATTGAACAGGTTTTTGATCCCCGCTCCGACTTTCAGGTTTGACGCTTCTGGCCCGAAGTCATAGCCCACGCGCGTGGTCCACGTTGCATAACCATGAATGTCGCCGTACTGGCCATCTGCGGTCGGCTCAGTGATGTACACCCCGCCCGTTCCCGGTGCGCGCTGTTTGGACTGGGCAAACATGTCCACGTTGTAGGTCCAGCGATTGACCGCGTAACGCAGCCCCAGGTTGACCACCTGGCGCGAATACAACGGCAAGTCACGGCCTTTGAAGTTCAAAATGTCGCCTTCAGAAGTGGCCTTGGTGTAGGTAAAACCTGCATTGGCCGTCAAGCCGTCAAGGCGCGGGTCCAGGCTCGCCAAATCATAGTGAATCGAGGTTTCCAGCCCTTGGTGTTTGGTCGCGCCCAGGTTGGTCCAGCCGATGTCGTTGCTGATGTATTGCAGTTCATCGGCAAAGTCGATGTAGAACAACGTGACTTCACCGCCCCACACGCCATTGTCATAGCGCGTGCCCAACTCATAGGTCTTGGCTTTTTCAGGTCGCAAACCGGCGGCGGTCTGATCGCCGGTGCCGCCCTGCCCCAACTGGAAATACTGCAAGCTGCCAAACGAGGTTTCGTAGTTGGCAAAGAGCTTCCAGGCGTCCGAGAGGTGGTACATCACGCTCAACGCCGGTAACGCTTCGTTGCTGTCGATGCTGCGGTTCTTTTCCTGCACCGGCTTGCCTTTGGCGTCCAGCACCGGGCGGTCGTGCCATTGCGTACTGATGCGCTCAAAGCGAATGCCGGGGGTCACGGTCCAGTTGCCTACATCAATTTTGTCGTCGATGTAGAACGAGTTAGCCTCCGTGCCACCGGTACGGTCCTGATACACATGTCCGTCGCCTTTTGGCCCCACCACGGGCACATTGTTGACCAACTGAAGTTGGCTGGCCTGCTCGTGCATGGCTTCTTTGAGGTAGCGATAACCGACTCCGACCTCCTGCGTAACCGGCCCCAGCGTAAACACATGGGACAGCCGCGGTTCGATGCCGTAGGTGTGATAGTTGCGCGGATACGAGGCCAGCGTTTCAAGGTTGCGCGAGGCAATGTTGCTGCCACGAAAACTGTCGGTGTAATAGGTCAGCACTTCAAACTGGGTCTGATCGTCAATCTGTCGCAGGTACTTGAAGGACACGTCCTTGCGCCGTCCGCTGAAACCGTCATAGTCGCGCACTGACTGATACGGGTCGGCATCAAACTGCTTGCGCGTCAGACCGCCGGGCATGTCAGCGGTCGCATCGTAATAGTGAAAATTGAGACTGAAATCGTCTTGATCGGTCGGGGCCCAGTGGGTTTTGAGCAACACGTCGTCAATGTCGTTGTCATTGTTGCGCGCGCGGTAACCATCGCCCTTGACGCCGGAGTACAACAGCGCGGCACCGATGCCGTTGTCTGCCGTGCCGCCCAAAAAGGCCGTTTCCATGTGCTTCCAACCGCCGCGCTCGGAGGTTTCAAGCGTGGTGCCGACTTCACCCTGGAACGTCTCGGGAATGGCGCGAGTCACAAAGTTGATCACACCACCCACGTTCTGCGGCCCGTAACGCACCGAACCGGCGCCGCGCACCACATCAATGCTGTCCAGATTGCCCGCCGAGATCGGTGCCATCGACAACTGCGGCTGACCGTAGGGCGCGAACGCTGCCGGAATGCCGTCAATCAATACCGTGGAGCGCGGCGACAAGCGCGAGGTGAGGCCGCGCACCCCCACGTTCAAGGAAATATCGCTGCCACCGGTGCCGTTGGAATCTTGCACCTGCACGCCGGGAATGCCTTTGAGCACATCGCGCACATTCATTGCGCCCTGCTCGACCATCGCTTCGCGGCGTACCACGGTGCGCGCACCCGGATGGTTTTGCACCACCGATTCGTTAGCATCGCCCAGCCAGTTACCCACCACTTTTACGTCCAGCGGTGCCAGTTCCAGTGTGCCGCTGCCTACTGATGCGCTGCTCACAGGCGCTTCGCGCAGCGTCACCGCATCGCCGCTCAACTCGTAACTCAGGCCACTGCCTTGCAGCAACTCGCTCAGTGCCTGTTCAGGTGACAAGTTGCCGTTGACCGCCGGTGCGTGTTTGCCAGCCACCAGCTGTGGGCTGAAAAACACTTGCAAGGCGGTCTGTTGTGCCAACTGGCTCAAGGCTGCGCCCAACGGTTGGGCCTGAATGTGAATGGCGCTCGACGCAGACTCATTGGCAAACGCGGCAGGCACCGCTGCACTGACCGCCAGGGCCAGCGCCAAGGGCAGCCACCGCGCTCGGGGGGAGGAAAGTGGAGTACTCAGAGCTGAGTGGAACGAAGAAAATCGTCCACGGAAATTATTGTTTTTCACGTCGAGTCTTGCCCTATTGATCGCATCTTGAGTGCGACTGTTAATGCAAACCAGTCTCAGTTGTTCAAGAAGACGAAGAACTCGAAAAAAACCTGAATCTATCGCGCAATTATTTCCTGACTGCCATCGGCGTGGGTCTGGATAACCACCGGCAGAATTTTGGGCAAGGCGCTGAGCAGCGCATCGGTGTCATCCACTTTGAACACACTCGACAGGCGCAATTGCGCCAGCGCCGGGTTGCTCACACGTAACGGCTTCTGGCGATAGCGCGATACCTGGGCCGCCACTTCTTGCAGGGTGGCATCGTCAAACACCAACTGCCCTTTGCGCCAGGCGGTCAGCGCCTGGGCATTCACCGCATACGCCGCTGCCACCTGCCCTTGCGCCGTGACGTAGGTGCCCAGACCCGCCGTCAAATTGACCTGCGTGTTGGCGTCAGCCCCTTGCACCTGCACATGGCCCGACTCGACGACCACTTGGGTTTGATCACCCTCAAGGCGTACATCAAAGCGCGTACCGGTGACCGTTACTTGCCCCGGCCCGGCCTGCACGACAAAAGGTCGATCGCTGTCGTGGGCCACACTGAACATGGCCTCCCCCTGCTCCAGCTCAACATGGCGCTGGCGACGTTCAAAGTTGACGCGCAAGCGGCTGCGGCTATTGAGCTCAAGGTGTGTGCCATCGGGCAACGTCACGCTGCGCCGCTCGCCAAGGGCGGTCGCGAATTGGGCTTGATACCCCGCCGATGTGTGCTGATAGCCCCATACCCCGGCGCCTGCGGCGATGGCAACCAGGCTGGCCGCCAGCCCGTAACGCAACACCGAACGACGTTTGAGCGGCGTTGCGGGCGGCTCACATAACGCCTGCAAGCGCGCCTTGGGCAATACGTCGGTGGCCGACCATAGGGTCAGCAGCCATTGGTATTCCGCTTCATGGCTGGGGTGCTGCGCCCGCCATGCGGCCAATTCCAGCTGCTGCGCGGCACTCATGGCCTGCCCTTGAGCACGCGCAAACCAGGTGGCGGCGGCGTCACGCACGCTTGCGCTGTCACAGCTACGGTCACGGGTATCCATCATGGAATCCTTACGGGTGCTGGCGGTAAACCGTTCAAGCGTGTCTGGCAACCTGACCTCTTCACGGAGCCTCCACGCGTTCACGCAGATGGCGCAGGGTGCGGATCATATACTTTTCCACCATGTTCTTGCTCAACCCCAGGCGCTCGGCAATCTCGGCCTGGGTCAAGCCTTCAATCTTCTGCCAGACGAAAACCTTGCGGCAATTGAGTGGCAGCTCCAGCAATGCCCGTTCAACCGACTCAGCCAACTGGATAGCGCGCATGTACTGCTCCGGGTCGCCCGCTTCGGACGAACTTGGGGGAACGGCTGCCTGCTCCTTGGCGTCGCGTAGCTCTTCACGGCGAAAACCATCGACCGCGATATTGCGGGCGGTCTGGTGTAAATAGGCACGCGGCTGCTCGACTGCATCCGAGTCGGATTCGAGCACGCGCACGAAGGTGTCATGGGCCAGGTCCTGCGCCTGCTGGCGATTGCGCAGGCGGCGGGTCCAGGTGCCAATCAACTCTTCGTAATGGTCAAAAAAGCCCGTTCGACGGGGCGGTTTATGCGTCATTGCTCTGGGCTATGAAGGCGGGGCGCGAATAGTAATGCTTCCTATTAAAGCCAGCAATCACTGTGACGCCCCGCTAACATCAGTTGTTCAAATCAATGGGTTTTAACGCCTCCCACGACTCGACAGGACCTGGGGCTTGCGCATAACTCCCGCCGCCCAGACATACCGCGATTTTGTTAACCGCGTTGATGGCACTGCTCACCGCTCCCTCGGCCCAGCCACCCGTCCATGAAACATCATCGCCAGCCAACACAAACCCATCAGGATTGCCCTGCGCAACGCCCGTCATAAACTGGGAAAAAATGCGCCGCTGGTATTCATAGTGACCCGGCAGGTTCATCTTGAAAGCACCCAAATGGAAAGGCTGGTCTTCCCAGTTGTATTCGATAAAGGCATTGCTCGTGCTGAAATGCTCACCCAGCTTGATGTCAGGGTAAATATTCTCAAGCAACGTGGTACACAATTGAGCGTGCGACAACGATGCCCTGTCGCCGAGAAACTTCAACGCGTCATCATTCCACGTGTAGGACAAATAGATGCCACTGCCCCTATGCTTGCCGCGGCTATCGCCGTAATCCACAAGGTAAGTGCCACGTGTCAAACGGTCTGACAGCGTGACACTCATCTTGCGCGGGCTTCCCTCGGGGGGTGTTTCGTTCCAGAACGCTGAGGTCGTGGCTGCAAAAATTTTTGCGGATTGCATGTAATGGGTGTTCATGATCGCTTCCCAGGTTTCAGCAGGAAGCAAGGCCAGCTCAGGATTCAAACTCTGCGGGGTATTGGCGTAGCGCATCTTGTCCAGTATCCGCACATGAGGTGTATAGACGACAAAATCAAAGGGGTGCCAGTCCGCTTGCCCGTCAGTTGAGTTGTCTTGAATCAATACCGAAAAACCGCCATCAGCCTCACGCTTTATATCCCGAACCTCTTGGTTGAAGGGGGTTGCCAACACGGCTTTGCTTAGCGATTCAACGCTTTTGTCGTTCGCCCATTCAACGCACGCATCCCCAAGGTCACGCGCGGTGCTTGACCACAGTTTTTGCGGCAGGGTTGAAGAGCCGTCATACATTAACGCGTGATCAGCATCCAGCCCGGTGTAAAGCACGCGCAACAATTCAAGAATGCTATTGGGATAATTGGTATTCCAGCCGCCTGTACCGAAACCGATTTGTCCAAACAAATCAATATCCTGTTTGCTCCACCCAGACTCTTGTAACAAAGCAGCATAAAAACTTACATCATCCCAACTTCTGCCATCCGCTAATTTAAGCAGGCCATTCCACAACTGTTTTATAAGGGCCTGATCAATTGTCCCTTCCGTCATGGCGGCTTCAATTTTTTCGAAGTTAAAAGGTTCTCCTCCCACAAAATTTTCAAAAAACTCAGTTTCAAGCTGCACGTATTCAGCGGGTTTGGGAAAGGCCTCACTCTGATTTTCGTAGTAGTTGGTTGTGCCCTTGAAATCAACCACAGTACTGACGGCTGCATCAGAACCGGGATTTGGAAAAGGCGCCGAATTGAGGTTCATTCCAACTTTGTTGAAATAATGAAACAGGGCCTTTCCGGATGCAGGAAAGCGCATGGCCCCCAGTTCACAGATCACCTGCTTGTCCGGATTTGCAGGATCACCTTGCAGCACTGAATACAAACGCCCGCCAATTCTGTCAGTGGCCTCGACAACAACCGGATGCAGGCCCATTTTCATTAATTCATAGGCTGCGACCATCCCACACACGCCAGCCCCTACAACCAGGACCGTTTTTGTGCCGTGCAACAGCGGATCAATCTGGCATAAAGGCCTGGCTTGAGCCTGCGCATCATCGAGATATTGACCGTAGTGAAATGGGAAATCCGGAATCAAAGCCGTGACATTTTTATTGGCCAGATGCGGGGATTTAAGCGAACGCGAAGGGATCGACGACATGACTGCACTCCATACATTCCATGACATTCCTTTGGCATAAACACTATGCGAGCAGCCAAAACAGCCACCTGAAACAAGTCCAGTCCAAATTAACCCACGCGACAAGTAGAAAACCCCTATATATCGACCAGCGGCAATCCGTCACCATAGACAGGCAAACGTCAAAGTTTAGAAATCCATAAAGTAATTATTTGTCATGTCTTATTCTCATATTTAGACCCATGAATAACACTGCCCCGACATCACGCAACGTCGACGACAGCGGCTGTGTGCGAGCCGCAAAAAGACCTATAACAAAAGATGAGGATGCCCAATGAGCCTTGACAACCCGACTGCCCCTGCGCGCCCAAAAATTGAAGTTCGCTCCATTGATTATGTGCCGCGCAGCGAGCGCCACGGCAAGGTGTGGCATCAAGCGCCATTCTGGTTCACAGGCAATTTCGTGTTGACCACTATGGTCACCGGCTTCACCGGACCTGCGTTGGGCATGGGCGCACTTTATTCAATACTGGCCATTGTATTGGGTGTCGGTTTCGGGACCTTTTTCATGGCCTTGCATGCCAATCAGGGGCCACGCATGGGCCTGCCACAAATGATCCAGTCGCGAGCGCAATTCGGTCTGCGTGGCGCTATCGTCCCCTTCGCAGCGGTTGTGTTTGTTTACATTGGCTTCAATGTGTTCAACGTTATCCTTGCCACCGATGCCATCAATACCGTACTGCCCGGCGTGCGCGCCCCTTGGTATCTGTTACTGATTCTGGTCGCCGTGCTGCTGGCGATCATCGGGCATGATCTTTTGCACACCGTGCAACGCTGGCTGACATACGTGATGATTTCAGTGTTCGGGGTGCTGACTGTCAGTGCATTGATGACATTGCAAATGGATGCAGCCTTGGCAAACGCCCATTTTTCATGGAGCGCATTTCTGATCCAGCTCTCTGCCGCAGCCGGTTACCAAATCAGTTATGCCGTGTATGTGTCCGATTACTCGCGCTATCTGCCCCATGACACCCCGACGGGCAAGGTGGTGTTCTGGACCTATCTGGGTGCCGCAGGCTCTGCACTATGGCTGATGTCGCTGGGTGCATTTCTCGCCTCTGCCCTGCCGGTCCCGGATGCCATTGGCAGCGTGCGCGAAGTCGGCAACCACTTCTACCCCGGCCTTGGCACCTTTACGATCCTGATAGCAGTACCGTCACTGATCGGCATTATGGCCATCAACTGTTATGGCGCCATGCTCACCAGCCTCAGTGCCATCGACGGATTTCGCAAGGTCAGGCCGAGCCTCAAAGTGCGCGTCGCGGGCATTCTGATCATTTCTACTGCCGTGTTTCTGATAACCCTGTCGATTCCGTCGAGTTACCTCAGTAGCTTCAACACCTTCGTATTGCTGATGCTGTATTTGCTCGTACCCTGGACAGCCGTTAACTTGGTCGATTTTTATGGTGTGCGCAAAGGCCGATACGCCATCAGTGAAATATTCAATCCGTCGGGTATCTACGGCCTGTGGAATAAAGCCGGCCTGGTGGCCTACTGCACGGCACTGATCGCAATGGTTCCCTTCATGTCACTCGACTTTTACCAAGGGCCTGCTGTTCAGGCGCTGGGTGGGGCTGACGTGGCTTTTTTCATCGGCTTACTGGTCGCCAGCACGGTCTACTGGAGCATGACCCGCACGCTGGACTCAACACTGGAAACACCCTTTATCGACCACAGCGACTGCCTGCTTGAGGAGCAAATGAAATGACCCCACACACCGTGGTCGCATGCTGTCAATTGGCACCTAGAGTGGGTGATGTTGCACATAATCGTGAAATTTCCTTGCAGGCCATACACAACGCAGCCCGCCAAGGGGCACAGGTCATCGTCTTGCCAGAGTTGATGCAAAGCGGCTATGTATTCACCGATCACGCACACGCGCTGAACCTTGCAAAAACAGCCACCGGCGCGACGGTATCGGCCTGGTGCGAGGCTGCCAGGGCGCTGGACATTGTCATCGTGGCCGGTTTTTGCGAGCGATTGGATAGCACCCGGGTGAGTAACAGCGCGGCACTCATTGACGTAAGCGGCGTACAGGCGATCTATCGCAAAGCGCACCTGTGGGACCAGGAAAAACACATCTTCACGCCAGGTAATGAGCCGCCTCCCGTGGTACAGACCCGTTTTGGGCTGATTGGCATGATGATCTGTTTTGATCTGGAGTTTCCGGAGTGGGTTCGCTTGCCAGCGTTGGCGGGAGCCGAACTGCTTTGTGCGCCCGTCAACTGGCCAGCCAGCCCGCGCCCCGTCTCAGAGCGGCCTTGCGAAGTGGTCAGGGTTCAGGCCAACGCAGCTGTCAACCGGATGTTTATCGCGGCCTGCGACCGTACGGGCACAGAACGTAATGTGGACTGGGTGGGCGGATCGGTGATCGTGGATGCCGACGGTTATCCATTGGCCGGACCACTGGAAACACCGTCAAACGGACCAGCAATGATTCTGGCCACCCTTGACTTGAAGCAAGCCCGCCATAAACGCATCAGTGCGTTGAACCATGTTCATGCGGATCGCCGCACTGATCTGTATGACAGCGCTCGGCGGGCCTGAGCGCTAAGGTTTTCTCTAAGCGTAAACCTGCACTACAGGTCCACCTTGGCCACCAGGCGCCGCTCGACATGATTGCCCCGCGCAAAGCCGAACCGGCGGGCGGTGAGCAGCCCGACCATGCCCATCAACGCACAAAACACCACGCACACCCACGGGCTCCACGGCATCAGCGCGATCAGCAGCAGCGGTGTGGTGCTGGCCCACAGCGCATAAGCGATGTTGTAGGTAAACGAAATCCCCGAAACCCGGATCGGTGCCGGGAACAGCCCCACCATCACCGACGGCACCACGCCGACAATGCCGCAGGTTAAGCCGGCAAAAGCGTACGCCAGCCCCGGCAGCGCCCACTGCCCGACCAGGCTGGCGTAAAGCAGGCCAATGCCCAGCGGCAGCAACAGGCTGTACAGCACAATACTGCGCCACACGCCTATGCGGTCGACGATCAGCCCGGCCAACACGCAGCCCAGGTTCAAGAACACAATACCCAGGCTGCTCAGGGCGAACGTGTGGCTGGCGTCCATCCCGAACCGCTGCTGCATCACGGTGGGAGTAATCACCACAAACACCACCACGGCACTGGTCAACACACAGGTCAGCAACGCGGCCGGCAGCAAAGCACTGCGATGATCGCGCAGCACGGTACGCAACGGGAACTCGGCCCGGCCCTCTGTGCGCTCGCGCAACGCCAAAAACACAGGGGTTTCGCTCAGCCAGCGGCGCAGCCACACACCTATCACACCAAACACGCCGCCCAGCAAAAACGGATAACGCCATGCGTAATCGAGGATTTGCTCCGGGGTAAACAACTGCGCCAACACCGTGGCAGTCAACGCACCCAGCAAGTAACCAAAGGTTAATCCGGCCTGCAAAAAGCCCAGTGCATACCCGCGACGCCCCGCCGGTGCGTGCTCGGCCACAAACACCCAGGCGCTGGGCACCTCGCCACCGACTGCTGCACCTTGCAGGATGCGCAGGGCCAACAGAATCAAGGGCGCGAAGTAGCCGATGTCTTCGTAGGTGGGCATGATCCCGATCAGCAAACACGGGAGCGCCATCATTAAAATACTCAGGCTGAAGACTCGCTTGCGGCCCAAATGGTCAGCAAAGTGCGCCATCAAAATCCCGCCCAGCGGCCGCGCCAGATAACCGGTGACGAAGATGCCAAAGCTTTGCAACAAGCGCAGCCACTCAGGCATGTCCGGCGGGAAAAACAACTGACTGAGGGTCAGGGCGAAAAACACGAAAATGATGAAATCGTAGATTTCCAACGCCCCGCCCAAAGCCGCCAATCCCAAGGTTCGGTAGTCAGAACGGGAAAAGCGCACCCCGCAGGGTTGAGTATCAGCAGGCATAAATACGCTCAATATTAAAAGGACACGCCTCAGCAGACGCAGCGATCAGGGGCGCGAGCATAGCAAATCTGCGCCCCCGCGCTTCAGTCCCTCAACCTGTGATGCAGTTGCTTGCTGCATCAGCGCCGTGCATTGACCGATCCAGCCTCCCAGCCGCCACCCAGCGCGGCATACACGTCAACCAGCGACAACGACACTGCAACCGTGCTGTCCACCCACGCAGCTTCGTTGGCCAGCAGTGCGTTTTGCACCGTCATGACGTTCAGGAAATCCACGGTGCCCTGCGCGTATTGCTGGTGCACGCTGTCGAGCGCGCGCTGGCTGTGGCGCACCGCTTGCGCAAGGCTGTCACGACGCCGCTGGCTGGCCTGATACGCCACCAGCGCATCGTCCACTTCGTGCCAGGCCCGCAGCACGGTTTGCTGATAGCCGATGCCCGCTTCCTGTTGTCGCCCTTCTTGCAACTGCAAAGCGCCTTTTAAGCGTCCGCCTTCAAAGAGCGGCACGCTCAGGCCAGGCCCAAACGCAAAGCTGCGCGCCCCCCAACTGCCCAGGTCCGACAGCTGCATGGCCTGCAATCCGAGGCTGCCAGACAACGTGATGCGCGGATAAAAGTCCGCCTTGGCCACGCCGATGGCAGCGGTCGCTGCGTGCAATTGTGCCTCGGCACGGCGTATGTCCGGGCGCCGCTGCGCCAGTTCGCTGGGTAACCCGATGGGCACTGGCGCTTGATAAGACGGCACCTGCGCCGGTGTCGCCAATTGCGCCTGCAAGGCACGCGGCTCCCTGCCCAGCAACAGGCTCAGGGCGTTGATCAATTGCGCGCTGCTTTGCTGCAAGGGCGCCAGCCGTGCCTGCATTTCAGCGACTTGCGCGGCCGCTTCAGACACTTGCAGGTCGGTGGCCACGCCTTCCTGCACTTGCAACTGCGTCAACGCCAGCGTGCGCCGGGCAATGTTCAGGTTCTGCTCCACCACCGCTAGCGCCTGCTGGGTGCCGCGCAACTGGATGTAATGCTGTGCCGTCTGTTGAATGACCAACAGCTGCACGCCGTGTCGATCTTCCTCGGCCATGCGTACCGACGCATCGGCGGCCTCCACCGAACGTTTGACCCGGCCCCACAGGTCAGCTTCCCAACTGAAACCCAGCCCGCCCTTCCACAGGTTGAAGGCCTGCTTGCCGCTGCGTCCCGAGGGGTCATTCAAACCGTGCCGGCTGTTGCGGCTGCGACTGTAGTCCAGCCCTGCGTCGACAGCGGGCAACGTGTCGGCGGTGATCTGACGCCGCAGTGCCAGGCTTTGCTCCAGTCGGCTGGCCGCCCGTTGCAGGTCGAAGTTGTTACGTTGCGCCTCGCCGACCAGGGCCGAGAGCTGCGCATCACCAAAGCGCTGCCACCACTGTGTATCGACCGGTGTTTCCACCGCTGCGCTGTGGCCGGGTTCACTCGGGGTGGCTGCCCAGTGCGGGGCAAGCGGTGGATTCGGGGTTTTAAAGTCCGGCCCCAGCACGCATCCACTCAGGTTTAACGCGCAGTAACCGACCACTGCGCAGGCCCATGCAGTGTGTTTCATCGCGCGCTCACCTGTTGCGGCTGGTCCGACGCCGTATCGATAGCCGCGTCCACCGACATGCCCAAGCGCAGTTGATAAGCCAGGGGCTGGTCGTGATCCAGACTGATCTTGACCGGCACCCGCTGCGCCACTTTGGTGAAGTTACCGGTGGCGTTGTCCGGCGCGATGGCGGCGAACGTCACGCCCGTGGCAGGCGCAATGCTGTCCACGGTGCCGTACAGGGTTTCGCCGGGGAAGGTGTCGACGTGGATCGTGACCCGCTGACCAGGGCGCATATGGGTCAATTGATGTTCAAGGAAATTGGCCACTACATAAGCCTGCGCCAACGGCACCACCGCCATCACTGTGTCGCCGGGTTTGACATAGGCCCCCAGCCGCAAGCTACGGCGCCCGACGATGCCGTCAAACGGCGCCAACAACCGGGTGTGCGACAAATCCAGCTCGGCGCGGGCCAACAAGGCTTGGGCGTGCTGCACCGACGCTTGAGCGGCCGTGTGTTGCGCCACCAGCACACGGGTTTGCTGACGCGCAGCTTCCAGCGCGGCCTTGTGCTGAGCCAGCAAGGCGCGAGCGGTTTGCGAGCGGTTTTTGGCCTGCTGCGAGTTTTGCAACGTACCCGCGCCCTGCCCGGCCAGGTGCTCATAGCGCTGTAACTCATGGGCGGCGAACTCCACCTGCGCAAGGTCGGCGTCCACCGTGGCACTGGCCTGCTCGATCAGGGAACGCTGGCGTTCCATCATGGCCAATGCATTGGCCTGCTGCGCCTGCGCCGTGGCCACGCCGGCAGTGGCTGCTTGCACTTGCGTTTCATAGTCTTGGGGGTCGATACGGGCCAGTAACTGGCCCGCCTTGACCGCCTGGTTGTCCTGCACCAGCACCTCGTCAATGAAACCTGCCACTTTGGGCGCGACCAAGGTGAAGTCAGCGCTGACAAAGGCGTCATTGGTGCTTTGCACCGGCGAGGCCGCGAACACCAGACGCCACAGTCCATACAGCACCAGGACGCTCAACAGGCCCAGTGCGGCTATCAGCCAGGGCTTGCGCCCGTGCGTTGTACTCATGTCATTGCTCCACTACAGATTCAGCTCGGCGCCCGTGGCGGGTAAATCCGCGTCGGGCCAAAAGGGATTAATACGATCAACAACACAGCCAAACCGGCCATGCACAGGTACAAGTCCGAGGAGCTCAGCACCATCGCCTGTTGATGGATGCGGTGCGCCAAATCCGCATCGCCACTCACCAGCGGTGAGTTGCCCGCACGGTCCACCAGCATCGTCGAATGGAAATGCTCGCGATTTAGCGTCACCACTTGCAGCACGCTGCCCGCCGCCATTGCCGAAAAGCCTTTGACTGTGTTGAACCAGGCCGAGGCAAAGGGTCCCTCAGCGGGGTGCAAGCTGCCCGTGGCCAGCATCAGCAACGGAATCACGGCCATTGGTTGAGCGATGATTTGAATCGCTTGCAGCACATAAAAGTTTTCCCGGCTCCAGACCGAGGTCACCTGCGACCCCAAGCCACACGCCAGCGCCAGCAAGGCCAGCCCAACCGCCAACACCCAGCGGCAATCGACTCGCCGCAGGTTGCACAAGGCGACGACCAAAGGCAGCGCAATCAACTGCGGCAAAGCCACCAACAGCATCATCGGAGCGGTTTGCAGTGGCCGATAACCCTGAATTTGCGCCAGGTAAGCCGAGGGGATCTTGATCAACGCCAGCAACACAAACAGCACCCCACCCAACGTGATCAGGGCATGTGTCAGGTTGCGATTCTTGAGCAATTGCAATTTGAAGAACGGCAGCGGATGCGACCACTCGTTGATAAAAAACAGCACCAGCAGCGCCAGGCCTGCGACGATAAAAATGCGGATCATCGACGACTCAAACCAGTTCAGGCGCTGACCCAGTTCCAGCCCCAGAACCAACATGATCAGCCCCGGCAACCCCAGCAACAGCCCGCGCCAGTCAAACTGCTTGAAACGTTCCAGACGCAACGGGTCTTGCGGCAGGCCCCAGGCCACGCACCCCATCGCTAAAAGACTCAGCGGAATAATTTGCCAGAACGCCCACTGCCATCCGGCATATTCCACCCACCACGCCGACAGCGGCGTGCCGAAGCTGGGGCCAAAGGTGGCGGTCAGTGCGTAACTGCC
Organism: Pseudomonas sp. TAA207; assembly: GCF_001529285.1. NCBI lineage: Bacteria > Pseudomonadati > Pseudomonadota > Gammaproteobacteria > Pseudomonadales > Pseudomonadaceae > Pseudomonas > Pseudomonas sp. TAA207. Next base: position 84,140 of record NZ_LLWJ01000062.1, read on the forward strand.
CAGCCCATAAAGCCGAATTCCCGGGGGCAAAAAACGCAACGCCACGGACATCAACATGGGCGGCAGTGCGCCCCCGGCAAAGCCTTGCAAGGTGCGCAGCAGCATCAATACATCGACATTGGGGGCGAACGGGCACAACAGACCCAGCAATAAAAATGCACCGATGGCGCAGAGGGTGAAACGGCGCAGTGAAAATGTCGCCGCGCACCACGGGGCAAAGGCCATCGCACTGATCGAGGTGGCTGAATACACCGCCAGCAGCCACGTACTTTCGTCATAGCCGATGCCCATCGCACCACGAATGTCCGGCATCGCGACCTTGGTCACATTCTCGTTAAAGCCTGCGACCAGCACCGCCAGCAACACGCCTACCAGCCCGGTAAAAATCCGCAACCCAAAGGCTGCACTGCCAGCGGGCGCTGGTGCGGGCGTGGTGATCGCCTGCGCACCGACCGTCAACGCAGTCACTGCCCCACTCTCGGCGCGAGATCACGCCCACAGCTATAACGCCCACACATCGCTGACTCCGTCGCCTTACAAGATGACGAAAAGTTTAATCAGCGCTGATAGCTATAAAAATTGATATATCGACAACTGTGGATTGCACCAAACGCAATCGACTGGCGGCGCTTAAACCGACGCGTTGTCGCAGAGGGTTTTTAAGGTGCGTCGCAACCAGCGATGCGCATGGTCGTTATCGAGGCGCGGGTGCCAGGCCTGGCAGATTTCAACCGGTTGCAACGCAATTGGCAGTTCAAATGCCTTGAGCTTCAAACCCAACGGTTCAAGGGTCCTGAGCAACAGTTGCGGCATCAACGGCAAAATCAGGTCCGAGTCGGCCAACGCAAAAATCGCCGAGTAGAACGTGGGCGTGGTAAAGAGCACCCGGCGCTCCAGGTCCAGTTCAGCCAGCACTGCATCAATCGGCCCACGGGCACGACCCCGGCGCGACACGCTGATATGGTCGAAGCCCGCGAACCGTTGCGGGGTCATGGCCTGCTGAAAAATCGGATGTCCTTCACGGGCAAGCCCTACAAAGGGGCAACTAAACAGCTGCTGCACCTTGATATCGGCACTGAAGTGATGGGTGGCACTGATCGCCAGATCAATACGTCCCTCGTTCAGCGCCTCATCATCCGTAAAGCCTTCGGGCACCACGCGCAGTGCAGCATTGGGCATCTCCAGCGCCATTTGCTGACGCAAGGCCCCGCCGTAAATGCCGAAAAACACATCATTGGCGCGAATGCTGAACGTGCGGTCCAGTTGGCTCAGATCACTGTCCTGACTTTGGGTAAAAACGCCGTGCGCCAGCTCCACCACCCCGCGCACTTGCTCACGCAACTCTAGGGCGCGCGGCGTGGGCACCAGCCCACGACCGGAGCGCACCAGAATCGGGTCATTGAGCGCTTCGCGGATACGCGTCAACGTACGGCTCATGGCCGGAGCGCTGAGGTTCATGCGCCGGGCAGCGCCCACCACCGAGCCTTCTTCAAGCAGGACGTTGAGGGCAACCAATAGATTCATGTCAGGTATATGCATGGGGCCGAAGGGTAGCGTTTAACCCTTCAGGTGAACAGTTCAAAGGTCTTGAACCGACCTGAGTCTTTCGATACCCGGCTCAGCGAAGCAGGCGCTTTCAAAACAGAGAATCAAAAACGCACCATTGTTGCGCGCAGGGTAAAACTGTTTCACACCTGCTTAGCTAGCTAACTAAGTGGCTGATTGATACATTCGCCTCCGTCAGGTCAGTCCTGACGCTCTCTTTGGTTGAGATTTTTGGCCATTACCGGATCCCCATGAAGGTAATGGCCTTTTTTATTGCGCCATCGCATCCCCCCTCTTTGAATTCAACGCCTGCATCCGCCTGTTCCTGACGCCATCAGGGACACCTCGATTTCGTCCGGCAAATCGTGGCGGGATGTGGAGGACAGTGCGCCCTTGAACTACGCTGCCACACCTGTTTACAGCAGCGATGGGGGCCACCATGCAACTGGGCAAGAAGATCTCGACCCTGGAACAGTTGGCCTATCGCTATTACCGCTGGATTCATGCGACACGCATCAGCCTGTCCTTTCTGATTACCTTTGCCGCCATCCGCTATTTCAAGCTCGATGATGCTTCGTGGGCTCTGATTACCATGCTGATCGTGATGGGCCCGCTGCCGTATTGGGGCAACGTGTTCGCGCGCGCAGTGCAGCGTACCGGTGGCACGGTGATTGGCGCGCTCTCGGGCCTGGTGGCGTTGTACCTGGAAATGCATTCATTTCCCGCCATGTTGCTGTGGTGTGGGGCCGTAATGTTTGCGTGCGGCTACCTGACACTGGGCAAGCATCCGTACATGGCATTGCTGATTGGCGCGACACTTGCCGTGGTCAGTTGTTCAGCCCCCAACGACATGCAGGCCGCTGTTTTGCGCAGCGCCTACGTGCTGGCAGGCTCCCTGCTAGCGCTTGCGTACACCCGTATTTATCCGCAAAGGGCCTATACCGATTGGCGCATCAAGTTCAGTCAAAGCATGGGCACGCTCAATAGCCTGTACGAGGCCTACTTTTCACCGCGTGTGCCAGAGCGCCCCGACCTCGATGAGCAACTTAAAGAAGAGCTGGACACGGTGGTCAAACTACGCAGTTATACCGGCGCGGCCAGTAACGAGAGCCACTTGAAGCCTGAGGTATTCAACGCACTGCAAAACCTTCACCGCACCGTATTAGCCACGCTGAGTCTGATGATTGAGGCGTACTGGTCCTCTCGCGACCATCATTTATTAATCAAGAATGAACCCGTCTTAAGTGATCTCAATCGGTTGATTCCACTGGCCCTTCAATCCTTGCAAAACAAGTTAGTCATGGGCATTCCTAACAATGAGATCAGCCATGAACTGCGTAAAAGCAGCCATGCCTTACGTGAACTTGCACTTAAGAGTATTGAGGGCAAAGAGATTGAAACGCCCTTTTATGCTTATGTCTGGTTAAGCCTTGAAATGCTCAGACAGTTGACGGCATTGAATGATCAACTGCACACCGCGCTGTTCCACCCGAGCCATAAACACGTGTTCAAAAAAAACCCACAACAGCCAGACAGCTAGTAATCCAACAGGCCCTGCAACAACGATTCCTGTACACCCAAAGAATCGAAATCCGATATGAATCAGGTCTTTTTCTTAGGATTGTTCCTACTATAAAAGACGATTTAGAGCACTGAAGATGAATAATTGGGCGGCTCATACGGTTCGAAATCGTTCAACAAGACCGCCCACCCCCACCAAGCCGGATTAAATAATTCACATAACATATTGTTTTTATTTATTTTCAGGTGAGAGATCAGTTTCACGCCTTTCGTCAAGCCTTGCCCGGCACACTTCACCCACACTGATCGCGACACTCGCCGCCTGGAATTTATCGTCTACGCTCTGATCGCGCCCGTTTAACATGGCATAAACCAAAAGAGTCACAGGGCACATCAATGCCCGTCTATCGCTAAACATGCACAGCGCCGCGTGAGTGTAAGGCCGTAAGTTTCAAACTCACACGGGCGATGAAACGTAAACTTTAAGTGCACTGTTACCAGGAGGGCCTATGCAGCTCACCCCGAGAGAAATCGATAAGTTAATGATTTACACCTTGTCGGACGTGGCACTTCGACGCAAGGCGCGCGGCTTGAAGTTGAACTTCCCTGAAGCAGTTTCAATTATTACCGTTACCGCCCTGGAAGGTGCCCGCGATGGCAAGTCGGTTGAAGATGTCATGACCGAAGCCAGCAAAGTATTAACTAAAGATGACGTCATGGAAGGCGTGAGTGACCTCATTCCAAACGTTCAGGTAGAAGCGATTTTTACCGATGGCAGTCGCCTGGTCACGGTGCACGACCCGATCAAATAACGGCGCGCAGTCCAGCCGGTTAACGCCAAACACACCCGTTTGAGGACTCCGTCATGAGCAGTAAAAAAACCGCCTCACCGCATCAGGACACGCACCCCGACCACAAAATCCCCCACGCCAAAAACCCCGGTGGCGTCTCCAAAGGCAGCGAAGACAACGTGCCGTTGGGCGGCTGCATTTACGCCAGCGCGCCCATTACGTTTAACGAGGACCGCCCGGTCACCCAAGTCAAAGTGCGTAATACCGGTGATCGCCCGATTCAAGTGGGTTCGCATTTTCACTTTTTCGAAGTCAATCGCGCCCTTGAATTCGACCGCGCGGCAGCGTTCGGCAAGCGTTTGAACATCACCGCCACCACGGCCATCCGGTTTGAGCCGGGCGACGAAATTGAAGTGCCGCTGATCCCTTACGGCGGTAAACAAACCCTGTACGGCTTCAACAACCTGGTGGATGGCTGGGCGCCCGACAGCACGGTCAGCGGTCATGAGCGCCCGGAAAAATTGCAGGCGATTCAGCGCGCAGCCGATCGCGGCTTCAAGTTTTCCAAGCCTGCCAATTAAGCGCGCATTTCATATTCTGCCTCGCACCGTTGCACCCTCGACGCGCGCGACGCATGAGAAAGGAGCCCCTGATGCCAACTATTTCACGCAAAGAATACGCCGGGCTGTTTGGCCCGACCACGGGCGACAAAATCCGCCTGGGTGATACCAACCTGTTCGTTGAAATCGAAAAAGACTTGCGCGGCTACGGCGAAGAGTCCGTGTACGGGGGCGGCAAGTCCCTGCGTGACGGAATGGGCGCCAATAACCATTTGACCCGCGACAACGGGGTGCTCGACCTGGTGATTACCAACGTCACCATCATCGACGCGATTCAGGGCGTGATCAAAGCCGACGTCGGGATCCGCGACGGCAAGATCTGCGGGATTGGGAAAAGCGGCAACCCGGGGATCATGAACGGTGTCACCGATAACATGGTGGTGGGTGTGAGCACCGATGCCATCTCGGGTGAACACCTGATCCTGACGGCGGCCGGGATCGACACCCACATTCACTTGATCTCACCACAGCAGGCCTATCACGGCCTGTCCAACGGCATCACCACCTTCTTTGGCGGGGGCATTGGCCCAACCGATGGCACCAACGGCACCACGGTGACCGCAGGCCCCTGGAACATTCGCCAGATGCTGCGCTCGCTCGAAGGCTTACCCATCAACGTTGGCATGCTGGGCAAGGGCAACTCGTTCTCGCGTGACCCGCTGGCCGAACAAATCATCGCCGGTGTGGCCGGGCTTAAGGTTCACGAGGACTGGGGCGCCACCTCCAACGCCCTGCGCCACGCCCTGCGCACCGCTGATGAGATGGACATTCAAGTGTCGGTGCACACCGACAGCCTCAACGAATGCGGGTACGTCGAAGACACCATCGATGCCTTCGAGGGGCGCACCATTCACACCTTCCACACCGAAGGCGCAGGCGGTGGTCACGCCCCCGACATCATCAAGGTGGCCAGCCAACTCAACGTGCTGCCCAGCTCCACCAACCCGACCCTGCCCTACGGCGTCAACAGTCAGGCCGAGTTGTTCGACATGATCATGGTCTGTCACAACCTCAACCCGAACGTGCCCGCTGACGTGTCGTTCGCTGAAAGCCGGGTACGCCCGGAAACCATTGCGGCCGAGAACGTGCTGCAAGACATGGGCGTGATTTCGATGTTTTCCAGCGACTCCCAGGCGATGGGCCGGGTCGGTGAAAACTGGCTACGGGTGATGCAAACCGCACACGCCATGAAAGTGTCACGCGGCAAGTTGCCGGAAGACAGCGCCAACAACGACAACTTCCGCGTGCTGCGCTACGTGGCCAAAATAACCATCAACCCGGCGATTACCCAAGGCGTCAGCCATGTGCTCGGCTCGGTCGAGGTGGGTAAGATGGCCGACCTGGTGCTGTGGGACCCGCGCTTCTTCGGTGCCAAACCAAAAATGGTCATCAAGGGCGGGATGATCAACTGGGCCGCGATGGGGGATCCAAACGCCTCCCTGCCGACGCCGCAACCGGTGTACTACCGACCGATGTTCGGCGCGTTCGGCAAATCCCTGCAAGACACTTGCGTGACCTTCGTTTCGCAAGCGGCATTGGAAGACGGGGTCAAAGAAAAAGCCGGGCTGGAGCGCCAGGTCATGGCTGTGCGCAACTGCCGCACCATTTCCAAGAAGGATCTGGTGCGCAACGACCAGACGCCAAAAATCGAGGTCAACCCGGAGACCTTCGAGGTCAAGGTCGATGGCGTTCATGCCACGTGCAAACCGATTGATGTGGCCACCATGAACCAGCGTTATTTCTTCGGTTAAAGCAGACGTCCCGGTCCCGTGCATGCGTGCGCCACGGCCGGGGATCAAGGAAGGAGTTTGCAACATGATTTTAATTGAACACATTCTGGGCAACCCCAAGAAAGACCCCGCCTGGCAACACACCCTCGAAGGCGCCCATATCGACTTGTTGGTACTGGACCCGCGTGAAGCGCAAAAAAGCCGCTGCCGCCGCACCAGTCTAGGTGGGCGTGATTTGGGCATTTCATTGGAGCGCAACGTGGTCTTGGCCGACGGCGACGTGCTGTTGTGGGATGAAGCCAGCCGCACCGCGGTGGTCGTGCAACTGAACCTGCGCGATGTGATGGTGATTGACCTCAAGGAACTGAAAAAACAGCCCATGGATGTGCTGATCAAAACCAGCTTCGAACTCGGTCACGCCTTGGGCAACCAGCACTGGAAAGCCGTGACCAAAAACAATGAGGTCTACATCCCGCTCACCGTCGAAACCAAAATGATGGACTCGGTGATGCGCACCCATGGTTTTGAGCACCTGCCCTACGCGTTTGTCGGCGGGGCCGAGATTCTGCCCAACCTCACCCCATCCGAAGCACGCTTGCTGTTCGGCGGCGCCGAAGAAACCGACACCCACGTCCATGTCGCCAGCCCCCAGGACAAACTGGACGCAGCCGCGGTGAAGATTCAAGGCCTGCACAGCCATGGCGACGGCATCCGCCATCGTCACAGCCACGAGCACGGCCACGCGCACCACGACCATAAGCATTAAGCACCGCAAAAGGCGTGACCATGAAGGCAGCAGATCTGATCCGCATCATGCAGTTTGGCGACTCGGTATTACCGGTCGGTGCGTTCACCTTCTCCAATGGGGTGGAGTCCGCCGTGCACACGGGCATCGTGCACGATGTAGCGACGCTTAAAGGTTTCGTGCACACAGCGTTGAAACAGGCTGCCAGTTGCGATGGCATAGGGGTGGTGGCCGCGCATCGCGCCGCTGTGGCGGACGATCGCGAAGGTATTTTGCGTGCGGATTGGGCGGTGCATAACCGCAAATTGAATGAAGAAAGCCGCCTGATGGCAACGCGCATGGGCAAAAAACTCGCCGAAATGTCGATCCATGTGGTCGAGACACCGCTGGTGCGCTGGTGGCTGGAGCAAATCAAGGCCGGCAACGCCGCAGGCACCTACCCCGTGACCCAGGCCGTGGTGATGTCGACCCAAGGCATCGGCGCGCGCGAGGTGGTGGTGATGCATCAATACGGGGTGGCGATGACCATTCTCAGCGCCGCAATGCGGTTGATGCGGGTCACCCACCTGGACACCCAACACATCCTGTTTGAACTCAACCACGACATCGAAGCCTTCTGCGACATCGCGCAAACAGGCGATATCGAGCAAATGTCGTCGTATGTACCGATTGTCGACGTGCTCGCTGCCGTTCACGTCAAAGCCCACGTGCGGCTGTTTATGAACTGAACCCGATGCGCCCCGTCTGGCACCTGCCTGCGCGGTATCGGTTTGCATCTTGGTTTTTAGGAGCAAGTGCTGTGAAAAAGATTACCCGTATTGGTATTGGCGGCCCGGTCGGCTCAGGTAAAACCGCCATCATTGAAGTCATCACCCCAATCCTGATCAACCGCGGTTACAAGCCGCTGATCATCACCAACGACATCGTGACCACCGAAGACGCCAAACAGGTCAAACGCACACTCAAGGGCATCCTGGACGAAGACAAAATCCTCGGCGTTGAAACCGGGGCCTGCCCCCACACTGCCGTGCGTGAAGACCCGAGCATGAACATCGCGGCTGTCGAAGAGATGGAAGAGAAATTCCCCGACAGCGACCTGATCATGATTGAAAGCGGTGGCGACAACCTGACGCTCACGTTCAGCCCGGCACTGGCCGACTTCTACATCTATGTGATCGATGTGGCCGAAGGTGAAAAAATCCCGCGCAAAAACGGCCCTGGACTGGTGCAAGCCGACATTTTGATCATCAACAAAATCGACCTCGCGCCATACGTAGGCGCCAGCCTCGATGTGATGGAAAGCGACACCAAAGTGGTACGCGGCAACCGCCCCTATATCCTGACGAACTGCAAGACCGGCCAGGGCATTGAAGAGTTGGTGGACATGATCGAACACATGTTTCTGTTCGCCCAAAAACCTTCCACCCAAGAGGTCAATGCATGAGTTCACAGAGCCTGAACATCGTGAACACCCCTTCACGGCTTCGCGCTCACGCATTAGGCAATGACGCGCCGGAGCTGGCGGAGTATCAGAACGAACCGCCACAGATGAACAGCGGCGCCGTCGGTAAAAGCGGGTACTTGCGCCTGGGGTTTGAGCGGCGTGGGGATCGCAGCATTTTGGCCGACGTTGAACGACGTGTACCGTCGCTGGTGCAGCGGGCCTTGTACTGGGACGAAGAAATGCCCGGCCTGCCCTGCGTCACCATGATCTCGACCTCGGGCTGCGTGCTGCAAGGCGACCGTCTGGCCACCGACATCAATGTGGGGGTGGGCGCATGCGCACATGTCACCACCCAGTCGGCGACCAAAGTGCATTCGATGAATGCCAACTATGCCTCGCAAATCCAGCACTTTCAGATCGAGGAAGACGGCTATCTGGAGTTCATGCCGGACCCGCTGATTCCGCACCGCAACGCGCGATTTATCACCGACACGCGGATCAACATTCACCCCACGGCCACCGCGATTTATTGCGAAATCCTGATGTCGGGGCGCAAGTACCACCATGTCGATGAGCGCTTCGGCTTTGATGTGTACTCTTCGCGGGTCAGTGCCCAAACCCTCGAAGGCCGGGAGCTGTTTGTCGAGAAGTACATCCTGGAGCCGAAGAAGGAAAGCCTGGACGCCATTGGTGTGATGCAGACCTTCGATGTGTTCGCCAACGTGGTGCTGCTGACGCCCAAAGAACACCACGAGCGGATTGTCGCGCGGGTGCCTGCGCTGTTCGACATCAAGGCCGGGCTGGCCAGCGGCGTGACGCGCTTGCCGAATAACTGCGGGCTGATTTTCAAAGTGCTGGGCAATGACAGCGGCGAGGTCAAAGCGCAGATCCGTGAGTTCTGGAAAATCGCCCGCGAAGAAATTCTGGGCGTCACGTTGCCAGCGCAATTCCTTTGGCGTTAAACAGCCGGTTTGGCGGATTCAGCTTTCAATAGCCCGCAGCCTGTTGCCAGCGTCTGCCAGGAGTCTTTAATGGGGAGGAAGTTCGATGGATGTTGCCAATGCACCCGCACCCAAATGGACACAATGGGCAAACAGCAATCGTCTGATTGAAATCATCGATGTCAGCCTGCGCGGCTGTGCTCAGGTCATGTTCCAGAACAACCCGCTGACCGGCGTACTGTTTTTCACCGCGATCTTCGTCGGCGCTTACAGCGAGGGCATTCCGGCCGTGGCCTGGGGCTGTGTGCTGGGTACGGTTGTCGCCACCTTGGCCGGCGCTCACCTCAAGGACCGGGCTTCATGGAAAGCCGGGCTGTACGGCTACAACGGTTGCCTGGTGGGCGCGGCCCTGCCGACGTTTCTGCACGCAAGCCCGATCCTGTGGCTGTGCATCCTCTTGGGCAGCGTGGTGTCGGTGATTGTCATGATTTGCATCGCCGACATCCTTAAAACCTGGAAAGTGGCCGCCCTGACTGCACCCTTTGTGCTGGTGACCTGGACCCTCCTGCTGGCCAGCTATGCCTTTGGCGGCCTGCACAATAGCGCGCTGCCCTCGCCCAACCTGCCCCATAACCTGATCGCCTACAACAATGACCTGTTCGATGGCATTCACCTGTTCGACGGCCTGTTGAACGGCATCTCTGAAGTGTTTTTGATCAGCTCGCTGATCGCCAGCGCGTTGTTTATCGCCGGGCTGGCGGTGTCATCGTTGTGGGCCGCGGTGTTTGCCGTGTGCGGCTCGCTGCTGGCGGTGCTCACCGCCACGGTGCTGCAGGCCGAACACGCCAATATCAACAATGGCATGTATGCCTTTAGTGCCGTGCTGACGGCCATTGCGCTGGGTTCGACGTTTAATAAACCCAGCTGGCGTGTGCTGATCTACACCCTGATCGGCGTAATTTTCACTGTATTTGTACAGGGTGCTTTGAATACGCTACTGACGCCGGTGGGCATACCGACCTTGACCATGCCGTTTGTCTTGGCGTCGTGGCTGTTTCTGGTGCCCAACAAGGACGTCATGCCTGCCCACCGCCAATAGCGATCTACCCCTTAGCGGAGCCTTTACATGACAGCGATAGCCCAACCCCTGGTCCAAACGCCACCTTCGAAGACCACGCGCAACGCGATCTATTTGCTGATCGGCCTGATTGCTGCCAACGCGCTGGCCTGGCTCTGGGCCTTCAGTGAGTTTGGTACCAACCCGGTATTGATGGGCACGGCTTTGCTGGCCTACAGCTTTGGTTTACGCCATGCGGTGGACGCGGACCACATCGCCGCCATCGACAACGTCACCCGTAAACTCATGCAGCAAGGTAAAACCCCGATAGCCGTGGGCACCTACTTTTCCCTTGGCCATTCCACCATTGTCGTGCTGGCCTCGTTTGCCATTGCGGCCACCGCCATGGCGTTCAAGGACGATATGGCCTGGTTCCATGAAACCGGCGGGCTGATCGGTACCCTGGTGTCGTCGTTATTCCTGCTGTTGTTTGGCGTGCTCAACCTGGTGATTTTGCGCTCGGTGTACAAAAAATTTAAACAGGTCAAAGCCGGTAAAACCTTTGCCCCTGAAGAGCTGGACGGGATAGTCAGCAACAGCGGCGGTTTGATGGCGCGCCTGTTTCGCCGAGTGTTCAACCTGGTCAACAAAAGCTGGCACATGTACCCGGTGGGGTTTCTGTTCGGGCTGGGATTCGATACCGCGACCGAAATCGGGCTGCTGGGCATCAGCGCCACCAGCGCCTCCCACGGCATCAGCCTGTGGTCAATCATGGTGTTCCCGGTGCTGTTCGCCGTGGGCATGGCCTTGATCGACTCACTGGATAACTTCGTGATGATTGGCGCCTACGGCTGGGCGTTTTCAAAGCCGGTGCGCAAGCTGTACTACAACATCACCATCACGGCGGCGTCGGTGGTGGTCGCGTTATTTATCGGCGGTGTTGAAGCGCTCGGGCTGATTGCCGACAAACTTGAATTGAGCGGCGGCATCTGGACCCCGATCAATGCAATCAGCGATCACTTCGGTGAAATTGGTTACTGGATCATCGGCATGTTCGTGTTGTGCTGGCTGATCTCAGCCTTGAATTACTACCTGCGCGGTTATGACCACTTAGGAGCCAATGCCTGATGAACAGGTTCAGCAAAGGGATGTGCCCGTTATTGCCTGATCGACACTCCACCCACTCTTTCACTGAGGCGTCGTAGGAACCATGACTTTAAAAGAGGACATAAAAGCCAGACTTTCCTTTGCCCATGTGGTCGCCTTGCTGGTGGCCATCAATGGCTTTCTTTTATTTTTGCCGGTGTTGCAACGCGGGGTCGCGCACTCCAACGCGGCCCTGGGCACCTTCGACACCTGGAAGGAGGCCTTGAGCTTTTTGGCCTTACTGGAAATACCCGGTTTCGTGGTCGGGCTGGTGTTGTTGTTGATGTCCATCGGTTTGGTGATCAAGTCACGCATCAGTTGGTTTTTTGCCCTGTTGTTGCTGGTGTCCACCGTCTGCGTCGACGTGTTCATCGTAAAAAAACCCACCTGGATAACCGTCTACTCGCTCTTCACCATTGCGGTGCAGGTGTATTACTGGCGCCGCTTTGACCATTACAGCCTGGCCACCGGCAGCTTCTTTGCCGTGGTCAGTGTGGCGTCATTGATCGTCTACAGCATGCTCGGCACGCTCTACATGGGCGACCAGTTTGCACCCCAGGTGAGCGATCTGCCGACCGCGTTCTATTTCGCCATTGTGGTGATGTCGACCGTGGGCTTTGGCGACATCGTGCCGCACACCACCGATGCACGCATGTTCACCCTGACCGTGATCATTCTGGGCATCACCATCTTCGCGATCTCAGTGGCCTCGATTGCCGGCCCGCTGATCAGCAACAACATCCAACGCATCGTTAAAGGCAGGATTACCCACATGGCACGTAAAAATCACTACATCCTGGTGGGCGCCAACTCGCTGGCGCAAAACGTCTACAAGAGCCTGACTGATCGTGGAGAGCATGTGACAGTGGTGTGCGCACCTGGCACCCAGCACGACTTGCCGGATAAAGCAGACATTATCGAGGGCGATACCTCGGCGGCTTCCACCTTGAGATTGGCCGGCGCGGGTGAAGCCAAATACATCGTCACGTTGTGCGACAGTGACGCAGAAAACGTATTCGTGGTGCTGGCGGCCAAAGAAGTGGCAGGCGATAACACGCAAACCATCGCGCTGGTCAACGAAAGCCAAAACATGAACAAGGTCAAGCGCGTCAACCCGACCATGGTGCTTTCACTGCCGCAACTGGCCAGCGAACTGCTGGTGCGCACCCTGCAAGGCGACACGATCAATAACGACCTGATCACCGAGATGTTCTTCGGTAAACGCACCTCGCTGGGCTAAGCCTTGCGCGTTCAACTCGCACGCAAGCGCTTGCGTGCGGGTATGACGTGTCACTGCGGGGGTCGGTTGCACGCGGCGCTGGCCGCTTGGCACCGGCGATCAAACCCAGCTCTACCGCAACAAACCCTGTCACCAGGCTGGCCACCAGATAACACACAGACACAAACACCCCCGCCGGGTCGTTCATCATTTGCACCGCGCCAAACACAAAGCTTGAGAACGTCGACAACCCGCCCATGATCCCGGTGCCAACCATGACATGGACGTACTGATTGATACGGTTGCTCTTGAACAACGACGTGGCCACCGCCCAGGCCGACCCAAAAAACGTCCAGTGCCGTCATGGAAATTCCTCTGGCGGGTGTGGGTAAACGTCAGGAACTTTAGTTCATGCAGCGCAGGCGGGCAGCTGCTGGGCGTCGGTTAGCGCGGGATTTGCCAGGCTGGCCCCGGCAAAAAGGAGTACCCTGCCGCCCTGCTCAGAATCCACCGCACACGGAACCCCCATGTACCCCAACGCTGACCGCTACAACCCTGACACCGAGTACGCTAACAAACTGGTCGATCGCATCGGCCAAACCCCCGCCTGGATTGCCTCGCGCATCGGAGTGACGGAAAAGCGCATGCGCTACATCCTCGCCGGTTCACGCACGATCAAAAACGACACCACCGAGATTTTCATGACCTATGCAGAGCAGTTCTGCATGGAGTGCCTGGCCGTTGAAGCCAAGGCCGCCAAAGACCGCGCCAAGTCCAAAGCCCTGGCTGATGCAGCCGACAAGGCTTAAAACAGTCCCAGTTGCCCGCCGACCAGCGCACTGAAGTCGTCATCGACGAACACCAGAATCGCATCCGCCACGGGCTGTAGCTGACGCGTCAGGTAGTGGTCGTAATCCACCGCAGCGGTCAGGTTTTCCAGTGGCTGTGGCCCGGCCACGGTAATCAGGTAGCGGATGCTGCCACCACGCTGATATTGGCGTGGCCGCCCGTGCCGGTCGTTGTAGTCATCGGCCAGGCGCGCCGCCCGCACGTGGGGCGGCACGTTGCGCTCGTAATCACTGAGCGGGCGGCGCAGGCGTTTGCGGTAGATCAGTAATTCGTCATGTTCGCCCGCCAGCGTGCTGCGCACAAAATCGCGCACGTAGTCCTGATACGGCTGACGCTTGAAGATGCGCTCGTACAGCGCCTGCTGAAACTGCTGCGCCAACGGCGACCAGTCGCTGCGCACGGTTTCAAGGCCCTTGTAGACCATCTCCAGTTGACCGTCAGGGCGTTCAACCATCCCGGCGTAGCGCTTTTTACTGCCCTCTTCGGCCCCGCGAATGGTCGGCATCAGGAAGCGTCGGTAGTGGGTTTCAAATTGCAGTTCCAGCGCGCTGCTCAGGCCATATTGCGCCTGAACATGGGCCTGCCACCATTGATTGACGTCGCTGACCAATTCACGGCCGATACGGCTGGCGTCGGCTTCGCTGTGTTCACTGCGCAGCCAGACGAAGGTGGAGTCGGTGTCGCCGTAAATCACGCTGTAACCCTTGGCTTCGATCAACGCACGGGTCTTGAGCATGATCTCGTGACCGCGCAAGGTGATCGACGAAGCCAGCCGGGTGTCGAAGAAACGACAGCCACTGGACCCCAACACGCCGTAAAACGCGTTCATGATGATTTTTAGCGCTTGGGACAGTGGCGCATTCTTTTCACGCTTGGCCACTTCGCGGCCGTTGGCCACGCGCTCGATGATCGCGGGCAGACAATGCCGGGTGCGGGAGAACCGTGCGCCGCGAAAGCCCGGCACCGACGCTTCATCGCGCGGGTCGCGCAGGCCCTCGACCAAACCCAGCGGGTCAATCAGAAATGTGCGGATGATTGACGGATACAGGCTCTTGTAATCGAGCACCAGCACCGACTCGTATAAACCCGGTTGGGACTCCATCACAAAACCGCCGGGGCTGGCCTTGGGCGGGTTGTCGCCCAAATTGGGCGCGACAAAGCCCTGGCGGTGCATCAATGGCATGTACAAATGGTAAAACGCGGCCACCGAACCGCCACTGCGGTCCGCTTCCAGCCCCGTCACTGAGGCGCGCTCCAGCAGAAACGTGAGCAGTTCGGTGTGTTCGAAAATACGCGTGACCAGTTCACAGTCTTTAAGGTTGTAACGCGCCAGCGCAGGTTTGTCCTCGAGGAACATGCGATTGATCTCGTCCATGCGCTGATACGGCGTACTGATGTCCTTGCCTTCACCGAGCAGGGTTTGAGCGACGTTTTCCAGGCTGAACGAGGGAAATGACCACGTTGCCGAACGCAACGACTCAATGCCGTCGATGATCAGACGGCCCGCCGCACTGGCGAAGAAATGGTTGTTGCGCGAGCCGTGCTCACGCCATTGCATTTCGCTGGCGCCACGCCCCAGCAACAGCGGGATGCCCAGACGTCGCGCGTGCTCATGCAACACCCGCATATCAAACTGGATGACGTTCCAGCCGATGATTGCGTCCGGGTCGTGCAGGGCCATCCACTGGTTCAAACGCTGCAACAGCTCACCACGACTGGCGCAGAACTCAAGGTCGAAATCGACAGCGCTGTCGGTCTCGGTGGCCTTGCCCAGCATGTACACCTGTCGTTGGCCGCAGCCTTCAAGGGCAATCGAGTACAGGTCGCCTTGCTCGCTGGTCTCAATGTCCAGCGACACCAGTTTCAAACGCGGCCGGTAGTCGGGGTGGGGTTTGATTTGCGCATTGAGCAGCAGGCCATCAGCCTGCACCTGGCCGCTGAAACTCACCGGGGCTGTGATAAAGCGCTCCATCAGGTAGCGTTCCGGGGGGCGAATGTCAGCCTCATACACATCCAGCCCGGCACGCCGCAGCCGCTGGGCGATGTCGATCAATTGCCCGTGCTGCTGGCAATAAAGCCCCACCACCGGGCGCGATTGAAAGTCGCACAAGGCCAACCCGCGAAACTCAACGTTGCGTTCATCCTGCAACAACGCCTCAGCCTGCTCGCGCTGCTGGGCCGGGATGAACGCAGTCGAGGTCTGATACGCCAGGCGCACCTGTTGCGGCCCCTCATCGGTGGCCAACCAAAATTCGACTTCGATGCCCGACGGCGTATCGCGCCAATGGCGGGTCAGCACAAAACCCTGACGCAGGCTCACGGGGTCAACCTCAGCGCCAACGTTGCGCCGTTAAAGGCATGTAGCCAACGCGGCCAAACGGCGCAAAGCCACGCTGTCATCGGGTTTGGCGGCGTAGTAGCTGGCGTTGGTGCCCGTGCCTTGGGGTTGCAGGTCAGCAAACGACTCGGCGCCACGGGTATACACCGTCATACGGCCGTTGTTGGCGTTGTCCATGTAGCCACTGGCATCCACGCCGTAAACCGCTTCGTCTTGCCACGCAAATTGAACACACTGAGCCACCAGCGGTGTCGGTTTGTCGGACATCAGCAGGCGAACCGGCTTTTGGTTGCGGGCCTCGTTCATCGCAGATGAAACACAACCGGCCAGCAGGGCCAGGCTCACAGCGCCAATCAGCATTCGCATCACGTATCCCCTCAAAATGGCAAGCACGATAGCACGCTGATAGCGCGGTTTCATTTTCCCTGCGCACGCGCACCGCCCGTCGTTAAACAGTGATGCAGCGCACGACAGGCTGTCGCCCAATGCCTTGGACCGGGCAGTGGCGATGCAGGGTTGTGGCCAAGTGGGCAAAGCCTGCGAGCAATTGGAAGAACAGCTCAAGCGCCAACCTTTCAACCGTGAGGCGCGGCTGTCGCTGATCCAGTTCTATCCAGAGAACGGTGAGGAGCCCAAAGCGCAGGCGGTGCTGCAAGCGTGGAAGGCTATCAATCCTGAAGATGTGGCGCTCAAGCACTGAGCTGGTGCCGGGTAAGCCTGTGTTTGACGGCACAACGGCCCTCACGCGATGACCGGATCCACGACTGCGCAATTTTGGATCCAATAAAAATCGCACGCAAAAAAAAGCCCAAGTAGCTGATGGAAACTTGGGCCTTAAAAATGCATAAACCGTGGTAGGTGAACGCGGGGCGATCTTACCTCAGCGTTACAACTCGTAACAAGATATTTTGCATGAATATTTTCAATTTATTACTGATCTAAGTCATTAAATAACCACATATTTTTCATTAGATTAGGCTCATAAGCCCATTCCACTTGGCCATAAGCTGAATCTTTTCAGCAGGTTATGCAGTCGGATCCAATTTGCAGGCTTATTTCACCTTTGGCCTTGACTCATCGAGGCTGCGCTTGAAGCGGCGATTTATCCCGAATGTGCATCGCAGATGGCCTAACCGCCCACGGATTAGATAAGCTCTGACCCCACGTTCAGCCCCTGTTGTGTGAGCCGTGCAATGAGAACCGATATGACAAGCCATTTTGAGCAACACAATGCCTCTGAAACCCAATGCAGGCCTGATGAGCGCAGTCACCTGTCCACCTCCCGATCAACGGCGGTGAAGGCATGATCGAAGTGACTGAAGTATCGATAGCCCAACTGCGCGCCGCGCTTGAGTCGGGACAAACTACTGCCGTAGCGCTGGTCGAGGCGTACCTGGCGCGCATCGAAGCCTATGACGGCCCACACACCGCCACCGCACTGAATGCGGTCGTGGTACGCAACCCGCAAGCGCTCGAAGAAGCGCAGGCAGCGGATGCCCGTCGCGCCGAAGGTAAAACCCTGGGGCCGCTGGACGGTATCCCCTACACCGCCAAAGACAGCTATCTGGTCAAAGGGCTGACCGCAGCGTCTGGCAGCCCGGCCTTCAAGGACCTGATTGCTTATCGCGACGCCTTCACCATCGAGCGCCTGCGTGCTGCCGGTGCCATCTGCCTGGGCAAAACCAATATGCCGCCCATGGCCAATGGCGGTATGCAGCGCGGTGTTTATGGCCGCGCCGAAAGCCCCTACAACGCACATTATTTGACCGCACCGTTTGCCAGTGGCTCCTCCAACGGCGCAGGCACAGCCACCGCCGCCAGCTTCGCAGCCTTTGGCTTGGCTGAAGAAACCTGGTCCAGCGGTCGCGGCCCGGCATCGAACAATGGTTTGTGTGCCTACACCCCCTCGCGCGGTGTGATTTCAGTGCGTGGCAACTGGCCTTTAACCCCGACAATGGACGTGGTGGTGCCCTTCGCCAGAACCATGGCTGACCTGCTTGAAGTGCTCGACATTGTGGTCGCCGATGACCCGGATACCCGTGGCGACCTGTGGCGTCTGCAACCCTGGGTGCCAATCCCGCGTGCATCTTCTGTGCGCCCTGCTTCGTATGCGCAACTGGCAGCAAGCCCGCAATCGCTTGCCGGCAAGCGCTTCGGCGTGCCCCGCATGTACATCAACGCAGACCCTGAGGCAGGCACCGCAGAGAAGCCAGGCATTGGCGGCCCCACCGGGCAAAAAATCATCACCCGCGATTCTGTGATTGCTCTATGGGAGCAGGCACGCAAGGCGCTCGAATCGGCCGGGGCACAAGTGATTGAAGTGGACTTCCCGCTGGTGTCCAACTGTGAGGGCGACCGCCCCGGCGCACCGACGGTTTTCAATCGCGGGCTGGTATCAAAAGCCTTTATGCATGACGAATTGTGGGAGCTGTCGGCCTGGGCTTTCGATGACTTCTTGCGTGCCAATGGCGACCCAAAACTGAATCGGCTGGCCGATGTCGACGGGCCGAAGATTTTCCCGCACGACCCAGGCACCCTGCCCAACCGCGAAGACGATCTGGCCGCCGGCATGGACGAATACGTGAAAATGGCCCAGCGCGGGATCACGCCGTGGGACCAGATCACGACGCTGCCCGATGGTTTACGCGGACTGGAACAGACACGCAAAATCGACCTCGAAGACTGGATGGATCACCTGCAACTTGATGCGGTGATCTTCCCCACCGTGGCCGACGTCGGGCCGGCCGATGCGGACGTCAACCCGCAATCTGCCGACATTGCCTGGAGCAATGGGGTATGGGTGGCTAACGGCAACCTGGCCATCCGCCACTTGGGCGTTCCGACGGTGACCGTCCCCATGGGCGTGATGCAGGATATCGGGATGCCGGTCGGGCTGACATTTGCCGGGCGCGCCTACGATGATTCGTCATTGCTGGGCTTGGCCAGCGCGTTTGAGGCCACGGGCTCAAAGCGCATGATCCCGCCTCGCACCCCGCCACTGAGCAGCACCCAGGCATAACCACCACGGGATTGGCGTGCGTGCACGCCAATCTTTACGGATTAAGGCTTCAAGCGCGCGATAAAACTTGGCCATGACAGCGCTAACAGAGCGTGCTGAACAAGAACATAGATAGAGGAGGAGATAAAACAGACAACGAAATCACCCGACGCAGAGGCGCTGGTGGCTCGAAGAAATAAGCTTGGAGAAAATGGCAGGGGCGGCTGGATTTGAACCAACGCATGGCAGGATCAAAACCTGCTGCCTTACCGCTTGGCGACGCCCCTGTATCTGTTGCGACGAGTGCTTGGCACTCTATTCCTGGTTGTTCTGCGCAGGTGGCATATATGCCCTCTGCAGCAGGCCATGTGATGACCTGTCCCGGAATGCGCGCAAATTTACCAACATTTGTTACATCTGGGAACCCCCCAACGCACAAATTTATTAAAAAACAGCTACTTAGTGCAAAAAACCTGGCATATCCGCGTTTAGAGGACTTGTAAAGACGTGTACGCGCACTGCAAGAGAGGCGATCACGATACGGCGTTGCCTTGAGCCATCACGCCCAGGCAACGCCTGAACACGCTAGTTCTGGGGTACAACCCGGGCATCACTGCCCGCCCCCTCGATGTAAACGCTCATACCGGGCTTAAGTACGGGGTTGATCGGCTGAGTCACCGACACCAATACGCCGCTTTTCATGCGCACAATAATTTGCTGCGCCTGCTGAGGTTGGTCGTAGCGCGTTCTCTGTGTGTAATTACCCCCCGCCGCTCCCGCCAGCGCACCGGCGACCATCGCAACATCGCGCCCTGTGCCATGACCGATCAGGCTGCCGATACCCGCGCCCGCAAGCCCGCCCAGAATCGCGCCTACGCCACTGTCATGGTTGGTCTGCACTTGCGTGAGCTCAATTTGTTCTATCACCCCGGTACGTATTTCGAACTCACCCGGCCCGGCGTTATTAGCGCCTACCGCTACGCAGGCACTCAGTACCAAGGCGGCCACTACCATCGTCAACGTTGAAAATGCGCTATTCATCACCGAACTCCGTGTTTAGGGCATGAGTTTATTCAAGGTGAAAAAGAGCGTAGCACAGGGTTTTTCAAGCGTTAGCCACTCACTCCAGCCACACAGCTGCAGTCACAACGCAGAGACTCAAACCACGACTTAAGGGATGAGGTGAGGTACGGCTAAACAAGTGAAATACGGGCTACAAGGTGCACATGAGCCTATAGATGCCGTAATGAGTTTCTAGTCCTTCTGCCCCTCCAGCACTTTAATGCGTGCCCACAGCCGCTCTATCTCTAATGCTTGGGCTTCTAGCATTTCTATCGCGATGGCTTGTGCTTCCACCAAATGCGGAACGTACTGCTCATACCCCATTGACCAGACATCAAGCCCGCCGGTATCTGCGTGATGGCTTACACCCGTGAACGTGATGCCTATCTTTTTGGCAAGCGCGCTAACCTTCTGCGCGGGAAAACCAGCATGTAGGGATTTTCCGGCTTTAGACCCATCGGGTTTACCGCTCGTATACTGCGCCCGCAGGTCGTATCTGTATTGAATCGCCATGCCTTTGTGAGCACGAATAAACTCATATGATTTTTTTAGCGGCTTCACATCCGTCGCATCACGCTCATCCGCGCGAATTTGAAGAGCCGCGAACGCGTACGGGACCGTACCGAACGCGCCCAACTGAACCTGGTTGTCCCCGGTCGCAGCAGTGCTCGACCCCAGCAGGGTGCAACCGTTGAAAGCGTTTGGAGAAAACCCTGCCAGGGCACCTAAAAAAGTGTTGTTGATCCCGGTACTGCCTGCACCCGCTTGAGTGCCGACAGACGTAACGTATTGGGCACTGGCCTCAGAAAGAGCGCCAATGGCCACTGATTTAGGGCCTGATGCAACCGCGGACTCGCCAATGGCCACCGTTCTGTCACCACTTGCCGCGCTAGAAGCGCCAACAGCCACGCAAGGCGTGGCACCTGCCGCACTAGAAGATGAACCAATGGCCACCGAAAATGGCGACGAAAGACTCAAGGAGCCACTTCGCGCCTGGAAACCAATGGCGATGGCGTTGTCACCTGCGGCCAAGGACTCTCGCCCCACGGCCGTTGTATTGGCATAGGTGGCATAGGCAGCCCCATTGCCGTAACCGGCATATGCCCCCACATAAGTGTTACCCGACCCGGACAAGGCCATCATTCCAGCGTTGGAGCCATGGGCGGTGTTGAAGTTACCCAGCAGCAGGTTTCGCAATGAGTACCAGCCAAACGCACAGTTATCTGTACCGGTTGTATTTAGACCTAGCGACCAAAATCCCGTCGCTGTGTTGGCCGAGCCTGTGGTGTTATTGGTTAGGGATTTATAGCCGATAGCTGTCAGCTCTCGGCCTTTAGTATTGAGTTTTGCAGCCGAGTACCCTAACGCAATGTTGTTTGATGTTTCGTTGAATTCAAGTGCGTAGGTCCCTATCGCGGTGTTCTGGTCACCGAACTGATTGGTTGCCAGAGCTTTGGCACCAATCGCAAGGTTATGCGCAGGGGTTTGAGGTAATCCATCGTATTTAAGACTGGCAAGTGTGTATCTATCCCCAAATGCAATGTCGTTTCGACCATAAGCGCAGGCCTTGAAACCAATCGGATTTTTTGGCCCGTTCTCTGTACCCGCTCCCGCCAGGGCAAACATCGTCTCCGCCACAGGCACAAGGGATAACGAATACACCTGACCGCCCCAGGAGGTATCACTCTCTATAGACACCGTTGTAAACGCGGTCCCACTCGTCGCATAGATGAAACTGTAAGTATTGGGGTCGATGTCGCGGTTATTTTCAACCCCTGCTGTTTTGATGGGCGCTGTTGAAAACAAGTAGCCCGACGGCTGATCAGACATTATCGGCGCGCCATCGAACTTGATATTCAAGCAACCTGCAACTTCGGTCTGAAGTACAACTGTCACCATGTAAAGCGAGAAGTCCGAGCCGGCTGGGGACGCGGTCGTTGTCATGTTTCCCAGTGATCCAGAAGCGTGATAGCCCGAGGCATCAAAATTCACTTTGCTGAACACAGCAAGTTCGGGCAGCACGTTGTCACCGTTAAGCGAATAGTCACGCGTGTTTTGAACAACCCCACCGAGGGCAAAGCAATTGTTTTCACCCACACGCTTTAGTACATCCGCCACCGTCTCAGCGTTATGCCCCAACAATAGCGAACCCTGGGAGCCCGACAGATGCTGGACTTTCGCAACCTCGTCATTTGGGCCTACATAAATAATGTTGTCTGCTGTATCCGTGAGATCTTCAGCGCTAACGCCACGTTCAGCTATAAGCCTATCAACAAAGTGCTTTGTGGCTGCGTCCTGCGGATCAACAGGATCTTTGACCGAGGCAATACGCCGATTTTGCGCATCGAAACAGTCACGCCCAAACGGTCGAGTCAGGACCTGACTGAAGAGTGCATAGGCTTTACGCACCAACAGGATCAATCTGTCGAACACGCCTGCGTTCGCCTTGGACAATGACGCTCCCCGCTTGCCTGACATGGCCTGCTGATAAACCTGCCTGTCCCGAAATACAATCAATTGCCCAGGGCCAGCCAGAATCTCTCGGGTCTGTATGCTCGCCCCGTCATTATTGCCAGCGCCGATGAGCGTGTAGTGCATTCCCATTAACAGTTTTGAGCTGACACCCTCAGGACTGATATAGATAACCACCAGATCCTTGCCATCCAGAAACTTGAAATAAAACGGGAAGCTATTAACTGTCCCGTTGGTCACAAACTCTGCACTGCAATCTATCGTGCCGACACTCACCGTCGTAACTCCTTTTAATACAGGCGAGATCAAGCCTGCCAATTGTTTATGTCTTTAGCGTAGCGCCTAGTTATCGAGCAAGGGGGCAGTATCCGGCAAACGGTCTGGCGCTATCTCCCCTGGTTCCCGCCAGTAGCCTTAACCTGGCTCGCGCTGGACACGGCACTGCATCAGGCTGAGATAGCCGGGCGAGAAGTATTCCTGTGCTTGGTGAAAAACAGGAGGCCCATAACAACTCTGGCGTATCTACTATTCGCGCCGGGGATGCGAGCTTTACTCAAGCGGATCAAACTCGCGCCAACGCGCGAGGCGTCTTCTTTCTCAACAGTAAGCTGAACAACGCTTCAACATCACCCAGCAGTGGCTGAGCCTCCACCTTACGTGGCTGTGGAGAATAGAAAGTCACGACATAGGGACAGGCCGCAGCCTTTGAGCTTTGCTGCCACACCAAAGTGTAAGCCAGGCACACCGCCCAGCTCGCCATCAAACATATTTGGGGGCGCGCCCGACTGCTGACAATCTCGTTGAGTTGAGTTTTTACACCCTGAGGCGTGGTGCTAGCGAACAACGAAGCCCTGCATCCGGCTTACCCTAATCGTTTTCCTGAGCCAAGACGGGTCAAAAGTGCTTGAAGGGCATAGAAACCGGGAAGGATTTGAACTGCCAGAAACTGCGCATACTCTCGCTGCTCCTGCGTGCTGTTGCTGTGCGTGAAAAGCGTATACACGACCATCTGCAAGCATCACCAGTCAATCGCCCCAAGGGCTGGGTAACTAATCGAAGCGGCAAACACAGCATCGTAGGCTGTCACGCGGGAGGGGGGGAAACAGACAAATTTGAGGCGTAAATCGCGGAGATGTCCCGCAAAAGTCACGCACATGAAAAAGCCCAACTCGCAAAAGTTGGGCTAAGTCATTGAATAATATGGTCGGGACGGAGTGATTCGAACACTCGACCCCTAGCACCCCATGCTAGTGCGCTACCGGACTGCGCTACGCCCCGACTAGGCGTTAGAACGACTTGCTATAACAAACGCGGTTGAATATACCTCATGCTTTCAGAATGCGAAAGCATTTGATCACGCATTATTTACGGAGAATCAGCAAAACATCCTCCAGCTCGGAGATTGTTTGACGTATCAATTGCTTGTACTGCGTTGTGTCATCTTTGGCCTCATCACCCGAAAGACGCAAACGCGCCCCGCCAATAGTGAAGCCTTGGTCATAAAGCAAGGCGCGTATCTGCCGGATCATCAGCACATCCTGTCGCTGATAATACCGGCGGTTACCGCGGCGCTTTACGGGGTTGAGCTGAGGAAACTCTTGCTCCCAATACCTCAGAACATGCGGCTTAACCGCACATAGCTCACTTACTTCGCCTATGGCGAAGTAGCGTTTGCCTGGTATTGGCGGGAGCTCGTCGTTATGACTTGGTTCCAGCATAAGCCTCTACTCGGGCCTTCAACTTCTGCCCTGGACGAAAGGTGACCACACGGCGTGCCGTGATCGGGATTTCCTCTCCCGTTTTCGGATTGCGGCCAGGCCGCTGTCGCTTGTCACGCAGATCAAAGTTGCCAAAACCTGACAGTTTGACCTGTTCATTGTCTTCAAGAGCGTGCCTGATTTCTTCGAAAAACAACTCAACCAACTCTTTGGCTTCGCGTTTATTCAGGCCTAGCTCTTCATAAAGACGTTCCGCCATCTCAGCTTTCGTCAGAGCCCCCATACGTCACTTCCTTAACGTGGCGTTCAACCTTTGTTCGAGCGAGGTGAGGATATTTTGCGTAGTAGTATTCACCTCATCGTCATTAAGAGTGCGCGATGGATGCTGCCAGGTCAAGCCAACTGCAAGGCTTTTTCTATTTGGATCAATACCTTTACCTTGATAAACGTCAAAAAGCCTTAGGTCCGTCAGCCACTCTCCTGCATTTTCACGAATGACTTTCAGGACATCGCTGGCCGCTACGTTGCAATCAGCAATCAACGCCAAGTCCCGACGCACTTCGGGAAAGCGCGAGAGTTCTTGGAATTTAGGCATTTTACCCAAGGCAACTTCCGCCAATACCATCTCAAAGACGAATACCGGTCGATCTAGGCCCAGCTTTTTTGACAGCTCAGGGTGGATTGCGCCTACATACCCCACCTCTCGACCATCGCGCTCGATACGAGCGGTTTGACCCGGGTGCAGCGCCGGATGCTTGCCTGACACAAAAGTGAAAGCGTCCAGAGCACCTGCGAATCCAAGAACAGCCTCGACGTCTGCCTTAACATCGAAAAAATCCACAGCATCACGACCCTGCGCCCAGCCTTCTGGCAAGCGCGAGCCACAGACTACGCCTGCCAACATTGGCTCTTGCTTCAGGCCTTCCAACTGCCCCACGAAACGCAGTCCACTTTCGAACAAACGAACACGATCTTGTTGACGGTTGAGGTTGTGCTGCAGCGATTTGATCAAGCCTGGCCACAAGGACGCACGCATCGCCGCCATGTCGTTAGAAATCGGGTTAGCCAGCAGCAAGGGTTCAACACCCGGACTGAATAGCTCGAACTGCTTAGGATCGATGAAGCTATAGGTGATGGCTTCTTGATAACCGCGTGCGACTAACAGGCGACGAAGCTCTGGCAGGTCGCTGCGTGCTTCAGCTTTGGCTTGTGGCGCCAAGCGAGCTTGCGGGTAGCGAACCGGCAGGCGGTTGTAGCCGTACAATCGCGCGAGTTCTTCAATCAAGTCGACTTCAAGGCTGATGTCAAAGCGGTGACTAGGCACTTCTACGCGCCACTGCCCTGCGGTTTCTGCTGTGACGGTCAGGCCCAGTGCGCGCAGCAAGCGCTCAACCTCAATCGGGTCCATCTCCATGCCCAGCATCTGACTGATACGCGCGGCCCGCAGAGTTATAGGGGCAATCGACGGCAAATACTGTTCGTTGACGGCTTCGATGATCGGACCCGCTTCACCGCCCGTGATGTCTAGCAGCAAGCCAGTGGCTCGCTCCATAGCCTCACGCGCAAGCTTCCAGTCCACCCCGCGCTCATAACGGTGCGAAGCATCCGTGTGCAGACCATATGAACGGGCTTTACCTGCTACTACGATCTGATCGAAGAAAGCACTTTCAAGGAAGATGTTTCGTGTTGTTGAGGTTACACCGCTGTGCTCGCCACCCATGACACCTGCTATGGCTAACGCACGCTGATGGTCAGCAATTACAAGCGTGTCGCTACGCAAGGTAACTTCCTGACCATCAAGGAGTACCAGTTTCTCTCCTTCCTCAGCCATACGCACTCGGATACCGCCATGGATCTGAGCGAGATCAAACGCATGAAGCGGCTGCCCCAGCTCAAGCATCACATAGTTGGTAATATCCACGGCCGCGTCGATACTACGTACGTCGGCGCGACGCAAACGCTCAACCATCCACAAGGGTGTAGGTCGTGATAAATCCACGTTACGAATGATACGG
This sequence comes from Pseudomonas sp. TAA207, assembly GCF_001529285.1. Lineage (NCBI taxonomy): Bacteria > Pseudomonadati > Pseudomonadota > Gammaproteobacteria > Pseudomonadales > Pseudomonadaceae > Pseudomonas > Pseudomonas sp. TAA207. The sequence continues at coordinate 110,351 of NZ_LLWJ01000062.1, forward strand.
CCCAGGTAGCGCGGACATGCTGACGGGGCAAGCACGTCTACCGGGAGGACTTCGTCGTGTACGGCAGCAACAGGTGCTACAACTGGACGCGTCACTTGGGCAGCATATAAGGCGCCCACTTCACGGGCCAGACCTGCCAACGAGAGGCAGTCACCACGGTTCGGGGTCAGATCGACTTCAATGCTGGCATCTTCAAGCTGCAGGTAGGCACGAATATCCTCACCCACCGGCGCATCGGCTGGAAGCTCCATCAGCCCGTCATTGCCTTCACCGACTTGCAGCTCAGCTTGCGAGCACAGCATGCCGTTTGACTCAACGCCGCGTAGCTTGGCCTTCTTTATTTTGAAGTCGCCCGGCAGTTCGGCACCCAACATGGCAAACGGTATTTTCAGACCCGGACGCACATTCGGCGCTCCGCAAACGACCTGAAAAGTTTCGGCGCCATTACTGACCTGACAAATGCGCAGCTTGTCGGCATCGGGGTGCTGCTCAGTACTCAGCACCTCACCCACCACAACACCACTGAAAACACCGGCAGCCGGGGTAACGCTATCAACCTCAAGACCCGCCATCGACAGACGAGCAACCAGCTCATCGCGACCTACCTGCGGATTAACCCAACCACGCAGCCATTGTTCACTGAATTTCATTCTGCTCTCCTAAGAATCCGTTACGACTAGCGAAATTGCGCAAGAAACCGCAAGTCGTTATCGAAGAACAGACGCAAGTCGTTCACGCCGTAACGCAGCATGGCCAAACGCTCTACCCCCATACCAAAGGCAAAGCCCGAGAACTCTTCCGGGTCAATCCCGGACATACGCAGCACGTTCGGGTGAACCATGCCGCAGCCCATAACCTCAAGCCAGCCGGTCTGCTTGCAAACGCGGCAACCTTTACCGCTGCACATCACGCATTCCATATCAACTTCGGCCGATGGCTCTGTGAACGGGAAGTACGAAGGACGGAAACGGACAGCCAGTTCTTTTTCGAAAAATACCCGCAAGAACTCTTCGATAGTGCCTTTGAGGTCAGCAAAATTAATGTCGCGATCGACCAACAAGCCCTCAACCTGGTGGAACATTGGCGAGTGAGTGATATCGGAGTCGCTGCGATAAACACGGCCTGGGCAGACGATGCGAATCGGGGGCTGCTTGGATTCCATGGTGCGGACCTGTACCGGTGAGGTATGGGTGCGCAACAGCATGTTCGCATTGAAATAAAAGGTGTCATGCATCGACCGGGCCGGGTGATGGCCAGGGATGTTGAGCGCCTCAAAATTATGGTAATCGTCCTCAACTTCCGGGCCTTCGGCGATGCCGTAGCCAATATGAGTGAAAAACTGCTCAATGCGCTCCAGAGTCCGGGTGACCGGATGGAGACCGCCTGAGGTCTGGCCGCGGCCAGGCAGGGTCACATCAATGGATTCGGCAGACAGTTTGGCGGCCAGTTCAGCCTCTTCAAACAGTGCCTTACGCGCATTGAGAACCTCTGTTACACGCTCCTTGGCAACGTTGATCAGGGCGCCGACTTGCGGACGCTCCTCTGCAGGCAAATTCCCCAGGGTCTTCATCACCTGAGTCAACTCACCTTTCTTGCCAAGGTACAGAACCCGGATTTGCTCCAGGGCATTGATGTCTTCCGCGCTTTGCACAGCCTCTAGTGCTTGGGCGACCAGCGCATCCAGGTTTTCCATGTACAGACTCCAGATACAAAATAGGGGAAGAGCTTAAAGGCTCTTCCCCTATTTATGACGTTTAGTATCCGAGCTCACACAGGTAGGCCCGGATGACTGTCGGGGGTACTTAAGCCAGAGTGGCTTTAGCTTTCTCGACAATCGCAGCAAACGCCGCTTTTTCGTTCACTGCCAGATCAGCCAGAACCTTACGGTCGATCTCGATGGACGCTTTTTTCAGGCCGGCGATGAAACGGCTGTAAGACAGACCGTTGATACGTGCACCAGCGTTGATACGAGCGATCCACAGAGCGCGGAACTGACGTTTTTTCTGACGACGGTCACGGTAGGCGTATTGGCCTGCCTTGATTACCGCTTGCTTGGCAACACGGAATACGCGTGAGCGTGCGCCGTAGTAGCCTTTAGCCAGTTTCAGAATTTTTTTGTGACGTTTACGGGCGACAACGCCACGCTTTACACGAGCCATGAGTTACTTCCTCTATTCTTGACCGAAATTAGCAAAGGCGCAGCATGCGCTTCACTTTTGCCACGTCAGACGGATGCAGCAAGCTGCTACCGCGCAGTTGACGCTTACGCTTAGTCGACATTTTGGTCAGGATGTGGCTCTTGAAAGCGTGCTTGTGCTTGATGCCGTTAGCAGTTTTCAGAAACCGCTTAGCAGCACCACTTTTAGTTTTCATCTTTGGCATGTTCGGTACTCCGCATTCAGTTGATAAACATAATCAGAAGGCCTGCCGTGCCCAATTGATTACTTCTTCTTTTTCGGGGCGATGACCATGATCAGCTGGCGTCCTTCCATCTTAGGATGCTGTTCGACGGTACCGTATTCCGCGAGGTCAGCTTCAACCCGCTTCAACAGTTCCATACCCAGCTCCTGGTGGGCCATCTCACGGCCGCGGAATCGTAACGATACCTTGGCCCTGTCCCCATCACTCAGGAAACGTACCAGGTTGCGCAGTTTTACCTGGTAATCCCCTTCCTCCGTCCCTGGACGAAACTTGATTTCTTTAACCTGGATCTGTTTCTGGTTTTTCTTTGCAGCGGCAACCTGCTTCTTCTTTTCGAAGATCGATTTGCCGTAGTCCATCAGTTTACAAACTGGGGGTACTGCATCAGCGGAAATTTCCACCAAATCCAGTTTGGCCTCTTCAGCTTTAAGAAGCGCGTCTTCAATTGACACAATCCCAAGCTGCTCGCCTTCAGCCCCAATTAACCGAACCTCGCGTGCCGAGATATTCTCGTTGATCGGGGCTTTCGGTGCAGCTCGTTTATCTTGTCTCATTTCACGCTTAATAATAATTACTCCGAATCATGGCGACCACGCCGGGAAACCGCTTGTGCGAGGAATTCAGCGAATTGCGCGACGGGCATAGAGCCCAGGTCAGCACCTTCACGTGTACGCACAGCGACAGTCTGCATCTCGACTTCCCGATCTCCGATAACCAAGAGATAAGGAACCTTGAGCAAAGTATGCTCGCGGATTTTAAAGCCGATCTTTTCATTTCTCAAGTCAGACTTGGCACGAAATCCGCTCTGATTGAGAGTTTTTTCAACTTCAGCAGCAAATTCTGCCTGTTTATCAGTGATATTCATGATCACTGCCTGAGTTGGCGCTAGCCACGCAGGGAACGCACCTTCGTAATGCTCGATCAGAATACCGACGAAACGCTCGAACGAACCGAGGATCGCGCGATGCAGCATGACAGGGTGCTTGCGGCTATTGTCTTCAGACACATATTCTGCGCCAAGACGGATAGGCAGGTTGAAATCGAGCTGTAAGGTACCACACTGCCAGACACGACCCAGACAATCTTTCAAAGAAAATTCAATCTTGGGTCCGTAGAAAGCACCCTCACCCGGCTGCAAATCATACGCCAGGCCAGCACTATCAAGGGCTGAAGCCAATGCGCTCTCAGCGCGATCCCACAACTCATCTGAACCCACGCGCTTTTCCGGGCGAGTCGAAAGTTTCAGCTCGATGTCTTTGAAGCCGAAATCTGCGTAAACATCCAGCGTTAGCTTGATGAACGCTGCGGACTCCGCCTGCATTTGCTCTTCCGTGCAGAAAATATGCGCATCGTCTTGCGTAAAAGCCCGAACCCGCATGATGCCGTGCAAGGCGCCCGACGGCTCGTTACGGTGGCAAGCACCAAATTCAGCCAAACGCAGCGGCAACTCACGGTAGCTTTTCAGGCCCTGATTGAAAACTTGCACATGGCACGGACAGTTCATCGGTTTGATCGCGTAATCGCGGTTTTCCGACTCAGTGGTGAACATGTTTTCAGCATAGTTAGCCCAGTGACCGGACTTTTCCCACAAGCTGCGATCCACAACCTGAGGCGTCTTGATCTCCAGGTAGCCGTTATCACGCTGCACTTTGCGCATGTATTGCTCAAGCACTTGATACAGCGTCCAGCCATTCGGGTGCCAGAACACCATGCCCGGCGCTTCTTCTTGTGTATGGAACAGACCCAGGCGCTTGCCGATTTTACGGTGATCGCGCTTCTCAGCCTCTTCGATACGCTGGATGTAGGCTGCCAGCTGCTTTTTATCCGCCCATGCGGTGCCGTAAATACGCTGCAACTGCTCATTCTTGGCATCGCCGCGCCAGTAAGCGCCTGACAATTTAGTCAGCTTGAAGGATTTGAGGAAGCGCGTATTAGGCACGTGAGGCCCACGACACATATCGACGTATTCTTCGTGAAAGTACAGACCCATCGCCTGCTCATCGGGCATGTCCTCGATCAGGCGAAGTTTGTAGTCTTCACCGCGCTCAGAGAACAGCTCGATAACTTCTGCGCGAGGCGTGACCTTTTTGATCACGTCGTAGTCTTTCTCGATCAGCTGCTGCATACGCTGCTCGATAGCAGCCATGTCATCCGGGGTGAAGGGACGATCATAGAAAATATCGTAGTAAAAGCCTTCCTGAATGACAGGACCAATGACCATTTTGGCCGTTGGGTACAGCTGCTTCACTGCATGGCCTACCAAGTGGGCGCAAGAGTGACGAATGATCTCCAGCCCCTCTTCATCTTTAGGCGTGATGATTTGCAGAGTGGCGTCATTTTCAATCAGATCGCACGCATCAACCAGTTTGCCGTTGACCTTGCCGGCCACGGTGGCTTTTGCCAGACCTGCGCCAATCGATGCTGCAACATCGGCAACAGAGACTGCATGATCGAACGAACGTTGACTGCCGTCGGGAAGAGTAATAGTTGGCATGGCGCCTCCTCTCCTAGTGGTGACCCCTACCAAAGGTCACGTGGGTTGGGATGAGCCAGTACGCGATTCGGCGGTGTGCCTGCCTCACAGTGGCAGGAGCCTTGCGGCCAACCATTTACCGAACCAGAGTGACTGGAGTTCAAATCAAAAAGGGTGTATGGCTCTGTTCCGGGGCTAACACTGGGCGCACCGAGAAAAAAGCCAAGGGCGGCATGCTAGCACAGATGCCTGGTTGATGCAGCGTACCCCGGCATTCAGCGCTTCACGCTGCCCTTTTTTGCATAATGCTGAACTTGAGCTGCACTTGTGCCCTCAAATACACCGTGAATCACGTTCGACTTAAATGTCCAAGAAGGAGCATCACATGCGCTTGAATCCTCTGTTTGCTTTCGCTGCCCCTCTGGCACTGCTTATTCCTCTAAGCGCTCACGCCGATAACTGGCCTGCGGGCGCTAAAAGTGACTACATGAAGGACTGCGTTGCAGCCGCCAACCAAAGCGTCGATCTAAAGACGGCTCAACAGCATTGCGCCTGCGGTGCTGACAAATTATCCGAAAAGTTTTCGACTGCCGAAATCACGCAGTTAATGAGCAAGACCACTCAGCCTAGTGCCGAACTACGCACTAAAGCTCTGGATGCAATTCAGACCTGCCGCGCTGAGAAAAAGCCCGCCGCCAAAGGCTGAGCAAGTGCTTTCGCGAGTAAAAACGACTTAAAAAGCACTTATCCTTAAAAAAAAATCATTCACAGCAGCTTTTTTTTAAAGCGTTTTTCGACCCCAAGCCCCCATAAAATGGGGGCCATGACGGTTTTCAGCAACACATACACGCTAACAATTGTGCAAACTGTGACTCAGGGGGGGTTCCAAACCGTACATTTCGACTATGATAGCCAAGTGTGCCCAGTTGGCCTGAGCAACACAGTACTACTGAAAATATAAGTTTCTTGGAGATACACCATGTCTAATCGCCAAACCGGCACCGTAAAATGGTTCAACGATGAAAAAGGCTTCGGCTTCATCACTCCTCAAGGTGGCGGTGACGACCTGTTCGTACACTTCAAAGCTATCGAAAGCGACGGTTTCAAAAGCCTGAAAGAAGGCCAGACCGTTTCCTTCGTGGCTGAGAAAGGCCAAAAGGGTATGCAAGCTGCGCAGGTTCGTCCGGAGTAAATCTCCCTCGAACAAAAAAACCCCGTCCATGTGACGGGGTTTTTTATGCCTGACAGAACGTTAAACCGCTGCGCCTAACCGCAATTCACGCGCGTAATGATCGCGTTATCGTCGGCATTCAGGTTCAGTCGATCAGAACGATACTCAAGCGTCATAACGTCGTGCGGCCCCAGGATGCGTGCATTCTGCGCCCCGGCCTTGACTCGTGCCTGCTCCAGAAGCTCAGAGGAGGCTTTTTTACCGATCACAAACGCTGCTGCTTGAGCGTCGCACCGGCTGTGTCCAGCGTCTTGTGTCACCTCGTTGTCAGAACTCGGCGTGGTGCAGCCAGATAAGACCAGCACCGCCAACAACGAACCCAATGGCATTAGCTTCCAGGACATGAAACCTCCTTAAATTGAATGATCGAAGCCTTTGCGACAGCGGTATCGCAAAGAGGTTGCACGGCACAAAGCAACAAAACACCTCATGACCGAAAGGCGCGTGATTCTGGACGAAAAATTGGCTATTGCTCATTCCCAATCGTCACGGCATGTGTGCACGCTCTAGTACACGTCAATGTAGTCAAAAGCAGGATTGGGCCAGTTCTCTTTGAGCGCGTTGAAAATCTGCATCACCCAAACCTCATCGTTGGCCGCCACGTTGCCCACGTACCCCGACCCTGCCGCCCAGGTTTCCAGCCTGAACAGCAGCCCGTCGATATCGGTTCCACCTACGGCACTGACAGACAGATACGCAATGCCTGCTTTCGTTACGCGCAACTGCGTATGCACATCATCGCTGGCAGAGGCCAGCAACTGGCGCACGGCGTCAATGGTGAGCGCATCCGCTTTGTTCAAATCAATGCTTATCATCCACCTGCCCCTCAAAAAGGCCAAGTGTGACACGCACCCGTCACAGATGGGCCTAAGGATTGGGACACGACGGCCTCCAACGCTGGTGGCTTATCGATAGCATTTTGCTAAAATCGCGATTTTAAACGCCATGAGATAACCATGATCACAGTCACGATTGACGCAAACATCAAGGCAAAGTGGCCTCAAGGCCAGTGTTCATACAGCCCGGGCACCCCTGAAGAACTAGCGATTATCGGGATTGATCTGCTGGTCAAGGAGCTGGGAACAGACGCTGCGCACGTATTTGCCAGCCAGATTTTCGAGAAATATGGAGACCTGTCCCGCGCCACATGAAGTTGCGCAGACATGCGTCTGCGCACTTTCTGGTTATTTCAAGCGCCCTAAACGAGCCGTCAGCAAATCAAAAAAGCCTTGGGCGTTTCCGTTTTCGACCCAAAATGCATTTTTTGGCTGATCTAAGGTGTTGTACCAATCAGCAATCGTCTGACCAAACGTCGGGCCTTCGCGCGTATCAATCACAAGATTGACTTCACGCCCTGTAAACAAGCCAGGCTCCAGTAAATACGCGATGACACTGGCATCGTGCACCGGCCCACCTGGCAAACCATAGTGCTCCATGTCCCCTTTCACGTATTCATTCAAAATACCGCCTACCAGTTTCCCGGCCGTATTACCCAACGATGCAATTTGCTTTAACCGCGCTTCGCTGGTGAGGATTTTGTGTGTCACATCCAGCGGTATATAAGTCAGCTTGACCCCGCTTTTGAGCACCACATCGGCCGCATGTGGATCTGCGTACAGATTGAACTCTGCAACCGGAGTGATATTGCCGCCGTTAAAGTGCGCCCCACCCATTACCACCACTTCTTTAATGCCCTTGGCAATGCCAGGCGCCTGGGTCAACGCCAGCGCAAGATTGGTCTGAGGCCCCAGCATGGCAATGGTCACACTGCCAGGCTTGGCAGCCGTAAGCGTTTCGATCAGGTAGTTGACTGCATTTTTGGGCTCAAGACCTTTGGCAGGCTCATGCACAGGCACACCCGTTATGCCTTCCTGACCATGAATGTTCTCTGCGTAGATAGGCGAGCGAACCAGGGGGCGTGGCGCACCCGCGTACACCGGAATCTCTTCGCGCCCTGCCCACTCACGCGCCAGACGCGCATTGCGCGAGGTTTTATCCAGACGCACATTCCCGGCCACCGTGGTAATAGCGCGAACTTTCAATTGCTCTGGAGACGCCAGTGCCAACAGCAAAGCAACCACATCATCAGCCCCCGGATCGGTGTCGATGATGAGATCTATCTTTTCTGCGGCCTGAGCACTTGAAAGCGTGATCGCTGACAAAAACAAGACACTCCTGATGACTTGAGGCAGACGTGGTGTAAAGCGTGGCATAACCGAATTCCTGTATTGAACGTTATTAAAATGTAACACCCGCAAACAACGCGATATTGCTGTAAGGACGACACTCCCCCGTACGCACGATCACTTTTGCCTGCTGGCATAAGTCTTTGAACGCATCATGTGAAAGCAGGCGCCGACTCCCCAGCTCGGCCCCTCTTGCGTGCGCCTCGATACTGTCCAGCGCGGGACTGGGCGCCAGCAGCAGCTCGTGGGCCAGCGCATGACTTTGCACCTGCATTTCACTCAATACGGTCCGTAAGGTGCTAGCGAAGTCCGGCACGCCTTGAGTCAAGGCCAGGTCGATCAACTCAACACCTTTGGGCACCGGCAAACCGGCATCTGCAATCACCACGAAGTCACCATGGCCCAGCGATGCAATGAGCCGGGAGAGCGCAATATTCAATAAAGGCGTCTTTTTCATGACGGTGAAAACCCCTCAACGTCCGATAAATAAGGAATAGAGGGTTGAGCGCCTGAGCGTGTGACCGACAAGGCCGCCGCCACCTGGGCAAATCGAATGGCTTGATCCTCGCTACGACCAGCGGCCAGTGCGGCAGAGAACGCACCGACAAAGGTGTCGCCAGCGGCCGTCGCGTCAACCGCCAGCACTTTGGGCGCCGCAAAATGCACCGCCCGTTGCTCGCTGACAAACAGAGCGCCCCGAGCGCCAAGCGTGACAATGACCTTGCCTGCACCGAACCCCATCAACGTGCGCGCCGCCAATTCGGCTGAGTCGAGTGAGTCGACAACCACACCGCTGAGTGCCTGCGCTTCACTTTCATTGGGAATCAAATAATCAACAGCGTCATACCACTCAACCGGCAATGGGCCGCTGGCCGGCGCCGGGTTGAGAATGACGGTTTTATTCAGCGCGCGCCCCCGGTCGAGCGTGTAACCCACAGTGCTCATTGGCACCTCAAGCTGACACACAATCACATCGGCTTTTTGCAACGCGCTGTCACACGCATCGATGTCTTGTGACACCAGGCACGCATTAGTACCCGGCACGACCACGATGGTGTTCTGACTGTTGGCATCGACCACAATCAACGCCACGCCACTGACGCCACCTTCAACGTTACGCACACCGTGGCAATCAATCTGTTCGGCCAACAGCCCCTCGCGCAATTGCAGACCATACGCGTCACTGCCCACGCACCCTATCATCGCCACCTGCGCACCAAGCCTCGCCGCTGCAACCGCCTGATTAGCCCCTTTGCCCCCGTGCACGGTCGCCAACGAATGACCAAAGAGCGTCTCGCCCGGTTGAGGCAATCGCTCGGTACGCGTTACCAGATCCATATTCAGACTGCCAACCACTACGACATTTGCTTGCATGTATCGACACTCATCCATGGGATTGCTGTGGGTATTGCAAGGCTACGTCGTACGGCCCCGTGGACTCTCGCAATACGATGTTGGGCGCAACAATCAACTGTTCGACGGCCTGCTGCGGTGTAGCAATGCGTCGTAATAAAACCTGTGCGGCGGTTTCACCCAGTTGCAGGATCGACTGCCCCACGGTGGTCAAGGCCGGGTACACATAACGGCTCATTTGCACATCATCAAAACCGATGACAGACAACTGCTCGGGCACCCGAATGTGCCGCTCGGCAGCTGCGCGCAGCACACCAATCCCCATCATGTCGTTGCACGCAAAAATGGCCGACGGCCTGTCGCCGCTCAACAAGCGGCCCGCCGCCTCGTAGCCACCCGTACAACTGAAGTCACTCTCGATCATCCACTCGTCGTTGGGTATCAGGCCCGCCTCGCTCAGCGCTCTCAGATAACCGGCCTTGCGCATGTGGGCCACGCTGGTGATGGCTGGCCCGCCAATGCACGCGATTGCGCGATGCCCCAGATCAAGCAGGTGCCGTGTCGCGAGATAAGCGCCCTGCTCGTGATCGATTCGCACCAGATCGGCATCTATGCCTTCAAGGCTGCGGTCGACGATCACCATCGGCGTGCGAACCCCCGCCAACCCGCTGGCAAGGCCCGCATCCCCCCCCGCAGAGGCGACCACCAGCCCATCGACGCGTTTTTCCAGCAACACGCGCAAATAGCTGCGTTGCTTGTCGGGGTCATCGTCGCAATTACACAGGATCACGCAGTAATTGTTGCGCTCGCAATAATCCTCAATGCCCCGCGCCAACTCAGCGAAATAGGGGTTGAGGCTATTGGCAACCAGCAGGCCAATGGTTGCCGTGCTTTTGGCCTTCAAGGAACGAGCGACAGCGCTGGGCACGTAGTCAAGGCGCGCAATGGCCTCTTCCACTTTCAAGCGCACGGGTTCACTCACCGGGCGCGTTTTGTTCAACACATGAGAGACCGTTGTGTAGGAAATCCCTGCCAGTGCCGCGACATCTTTAATCGTTGCCATTGCTTAATTCCGTCGACGTGCTCGTTGACTGCGGTAAGTGTCCAGAATCACTGCTATCACAATGACAGCACCGGTAATAATACGCTTGGTCGGCTCCGTTGCGCCGATTTGGGCCAATCCGGCCGCCAGCACCGAAATAATCAGCACACCAAAAAACGTGCTGATGACCGAGCCACGTCCGCCCATCAAGCTTGTGCCGCCGATCACCACGGCAGCAATGACCTGCAATTCAAGGCCAGAACCCGCATTGGGATCTGCGGCCTCAAGACGCGAAACCTGGAACAACGCCGCCACGCCAGCCAGTAAACCCATCAGGCTGAACACCAGCACCTTATAAGGTTTGGGGTTGATACCCGCCAGCCGCACCGCCTCTTCGTTGGTACCAATGGCGATCAGGTAACGACCAAATACCGTTCGGGTCAGCACTGCTTGAGCAATCAGGATCACCAGTAAAGCGATGATGAACGAAGGCGCGATGCCAAACGCAATCGGGTTGGAGAGCCATGCAAAGGCGTCACCGATATAAGCCGTGCGCGAGCCTGTCATTTGATACGCCGCGCCACGCGCCATTTCCAGCACACCCAGTGACACGATGAACGAGGGAATACGCCAGGCAACGGTGATCGAACCCGTGATCGTTCCGGCCAATGCTGCGCAGCCCATACCCAGCAACGCAGCAGGCAAAACGCCCCACCCCCAGCCGAGTATTGCCACGCTCACCACCGAGGCTGCCAGCGCCAGTACCGAACCCACCGACAGGTCGATGCCGCCAATAATCAGCACGAACGTCATACCGACCGCGAGCACCATCAGGTCCGGGATCTGGTTCGCCAATGTGCTCAGCGTGTCATAGGAAAAGAAGTGATCACTGAGGCTGGAGAACAACACCACCATGCCCAGCAAAGCACCCGCCAACCCCAAGTACGTGCCCATCCCATAGAAATTGTGTGCAGCTTTGTGCTCCGAGGCAGCCGTTTTCATGACGCATCCTTTGGCGTTACTGGCGTGAGTAACGCATCGTGTTTTTGATAACCGGCAAATGCTGCGGCCAGCAGTTGCTCCTGACTCCAGGACTCGCGCTCGAAGGTGTCGATCAAACGCCCGGCAGAGAGCACGCCGATACGATCACAAATCAGCATCAGCTCACGTAAATCACTGGACACCACCACCAACGCTTTGCCTTGGCGCGTTAACTCACCCAGCAAACGGTAAATATCGAATTTGGCGCCGATATCAATGCCGCGGGTAGGTTCATCAAACAGTAATACGGTGCAGTCACGTTCAAGCCAGCGGCCGATGACGACCTTCTGCTGATTGCCGCCCGACAATTGCGCAACGATTTGCTCAGGCCCGGAGCTGCGAATGCCCATCGCGTCTATCTGACGCTGAGCCAGAGCGTCTTGAGCAATACCGTTAACAACACCTGCGCGGGAGATGCGAGCCATATTGCCCAGGCCGAGATTGGCGCCGATGGATTGACTCATGAGCAAGCCTTCGCCTTTGCGGTCTTCGGTGATCAGGGCGATGCCCTGCTTAACCGCGTCAACCGGCGAACGGATACTCACCACCTGCAAAGGCGAACCCACGGCTACCGAACCGCTGTCAGCGGTGTCTGCGCCATAAATCAGGCGCAAAAGCTCGGTGCGCCCTGCCCCGATCAAGCCAGAAATACCAAAAATCTCGCCCTTTCGGACCTCAAAAGAGACATCCAGCACTTTGTTCGAGCGACCCAGCCCCTTCACTTGCAACACAGGTTCCCCACGCTGGCGAGACCCCATATCCAGATGATCACCCAGCTCTCGCCCCACCATCAGGTTGACCAGTTGCTGGCTGTCGTAATTAGCCATCGGCTCGACACACACCAGGCAACCATCACGCAGTACTGCAATGCGCTGCGCCACCCGTGCCAGCTCTTCAAGGCGATGCGAGATGTAGACGATGGCAACCCCGCGCGCTTGCAGTTGCGCGATCTGCACAAATAACAGCTCAACCTCACGACCGGTGAGCATGGCCGTGGGTTCGTCGAGAATCAGTACATGGCAGTCGCCGATCAAATTGCGCGCGATTTCGACCATCTGCTGATGGCCAACGCCCAATTCTCCCACCAACGTATCGGGGTCTATCGCTTCAAGCCCAACTTGCGCCATTGCTTCAATAGCCGCCTGGCGCAACTTTTTACGGCTGATCCACCCGCCACGGCTGGGCAGATTATCGAGAAACAGATTCTCAGCCACCGTCAGTGTCGGCAGCAGATTGAGTTCTTGCATGACCATGCGCACACCCAGGCGCTCAGCCTGCGCCCGGCTGCCTGGCGTATAAGGCTGGCCATTGAACTGCATCTGGCCGGTGGTAGGCGTTTCCAGGCCGCCGATGATTTTCGACAGGGTACTTTTGCCGGCACCATTTTCACCGGTCAACGCCAGCACCTCGCCACGATTCAGGGTCAAATCGATGCCGCTCAACACAGGCTGCGTATAGGTTTTACCAATGCCGCTGACTGAAAGGGCCACTCCGGCTACAGGAGTCGTCATAGAGCTTCTCCGAACACCTGCTCAACCGAACAGGTGCTCCGGGCAGGAGGAAGTTTAAGGTTGGGTGACCAGTTGAACCGGGGTATCGATCACACCCTCTTTGAGGTTTTCAACCGGCTCTTTCTTGATCAGTTTGAGCGCCGTTTCGATACCAAAAACTGCCTGTTGGGCAGCCGCCTGATCCGCAGTGGCAACGACACGACCATCCTTGAGCATCGGTTTGATGGCATCGATATTGTCATAACCCACCACCAACACCTTGCCGGTCTTGCCCGCCGCTCGAATGGCCGAGACCGCACCGATCGCCATGCTGTCGTTACCGGCCAGCAGCGCTTTTATGTTCGGGTATTCGCTGAGCATGGCAGCCGCTTTCTTGTTACCGCCATCAATCTCCCAATCCCCCGATTGCACCGAGACCACGTTCATCTGCGCCGCTTGCATGGCGTCCTTGAAGCCAGCCGTGCGCTGCTGGGCGTTGGTGGTGGTCGACACCCCCTCAATAATTCCAACCTCGTCTCCCGCGCTCAGTTTGGCCGCCAGAAACTCACCCACCTTACGCGCGCCATCACGGTTGTTAGGCCCGACAAATGGCACGTCGAGGTGCTTGGCTTTCAACACTTGAGGGTCTAGCTGATTGTCGATATTGACCACCACGATGCCGGCTTTGCGAGCTTTATCAATGGTCGAGATCAGCGCCTTGGAGTCTGCTGGCGCAATAACCAGCCCGTCGACTTTGGCGATGATCATCTGATTGATGATGTCGACCTGACCCGCGGTATCGGTTTCGTTCTTGATCCCGTTGGAGATCAAGTCGAAATCAGCCGGATGCTGTTGTTGATAGGCCTTGGCGCCATCGGCCATGGTGACGAAGAACTCATTGGCCAGCGACTTCATCACGAGGCCGATCTTCGGTTTTTCAGGGGTATCTGCGTGGGCAACAGGAAGGGATAAAGAGGTCGCCGCCAACATGGCGACAGCGAGAAGACGTCCAGCAAAGGGCAGCTTCATGGGAGCACTCCGATCTTATGATTATTGTGAGCAACATCCTGTTTACGCGAAGTAGCAGGTCGACAGCTACAACCGACCTTGTGTGTTTTCAGACACTTAGAAAAAGCACAACTAAAAGCAGCGCGCAAACGTTTGCTTGAACCTCACTATGGAAACCCGTTTCGTATTTGTCAACGTCAAAAAATGGCGTCATAAAACCGACGAACGGACGCATCTCCGAACAAAAACCCTGTGCAACATTCGGAAAACCGTCCTGAACACGACATACACGGCTACAGATATTAATAATTTGTTGATACAAATCAGTGATTTGTAACATTCCTTGAGAACTTTTCGTATTGGCACAGATCATGCCTTCTTAAGGCCAGCGCGTGGCCAGTGGATGGCGCGCGCCGTGCTAGGTGTATGTGCATCAGCACTCTCATCATTAAGAGAGAACATAATGAAAACAGCTGTGTTGAAATCGATTGTTCCGGGCGCTTTGGCCCTTCTGCTAGCCCTGCCAACTGCTCAGGCGCAAGAAACCGCTACTAAGCCCAATGTGATCATCCTGGCCACGGGCGGCACCATCGCGGGTGCGGGCGCCAGTGCTGCTAACAGCGCGACCTACACCGCTGCCAAAGTGGGTATCGACCAACTGATCGCCGGTGTACCCGAGCTGAGCCAATTGGCCAACGTGCGTGGCGAACAAGTGATGCAGATCGCGTCCGAAAGCATCACCAACGACAACCTGCTGCAACTGGGCCGCCGTGTTGCTGAGCTGGCTGACAGCAAAGACGTTGATGGCATCGTGATCACGCACGGCACCGACACCCTGGAAGAAACCGCCTACTTCCTCAATCTGGTCGAAAAAACCGACAAGCCTATTGTGGTAGTCGGCTCCATGCGTCCAGGCACCGCCATGTCCGCAGACGGCATGCTGAACCTGTACAACGCTGTGGCGGTCGCCGGCAGCAAAGAAGCGCGCGGCAAAGGCGTACTGGTCACCATGAACGACGAAATTCAGTCGGGCCGTGATGTCAGCAAAATGATGAACATCAAGACCGAAGCCTTCAAAAGCCCTTGGGGCCCGCTAGGTATGGTCGTTGAAGGCAAATCCTACTGGTTCCGCTTGCCTGCCAAGCGTCACACCATGGATTCTGAATTCGACATCAAAAACATCAAGAGCCTGCCAAACGTAGGCATCGCCTACTCCTATGGCAACGTTGATGACACTGCCTACAAAGCACTGGCTCAATCGGGCGCTAAAGCCATCATCCACGTAGGCACTGGCAACGGTTCCGTTTCTTCGCGCGTGGTTCCGACCCTGCAAGCCCTGCGTAAAGATGGCGTGCAGATCATCCGTTCGTCTCACGTGAATAACGGCGGTTTCGTACTGCGTAACGCAGAACAGCCTGACGACAAAAATGATTGGGTCGTTGCACACGACCTCAACCCCCAGAAAGCCCGTATCCTGGCGATGGTTGCACTGACCAAAACCCAAGACAGCAAAGAATTGCAGCGGATGTTCTGGGAGTACTAAGTCACGCGTAATCACTTCCCTGTGAGCATTAAAAAAGCCAACTGACAGTCTGCTGTCAGTTGGCTTTTTTGTGAGCCGTCGCTTCAGTGCGTTGCCACGGCGTCCATTTTCTGGCGCAGGCTCAGCGGACGCATGTCCGTCCACACCTCTTCGATATAAGCCAGGCACTCAGGCTTCAAGCCGCTTTTGCCCACCGCGCGCCAGCCGTTGGGAATGGCCTTGTAATCGGGCCAGATCGAATACTGGTCCTCGTGGTTCACCACCACCTGAAAGAGAATGTCGTCGCGGTCAAATACTGAACTCATGTGCGGGTCTCCGTCGCAGCAATCTGGCTGCGCGATCACGCGCAGCGGGGTAATAAAACAAACGATCAAGGATGGCCTGGAATTAGAGCCGGGCGATGGCGGCTGCCAGCGCATTGCCAAAAATGGCGGCAACCTGATCGATTTCGGCGCGGGTGATGATCAGCGGCGGCAAAAACCTCACCACACTGCCATGCCGACCGCCCAACTCAAGAATCAGCCCACGTTTGAGGCATTCGCGCTGTACCAAGGGCGCCAACCGGCCAAATGCAGGGGGATGGCCCTGCGCGTCGGCCTTGCCTGTCGGGTCAACCAGCTCCACGCCCAGCATCAGCCCACGACCACGGATATCGCCCAACTGCGCAAAATCACGTTGCAGGATGTGCAGGTGTTCGCTCAATCGCTCACCCATCGCGGCCGCATGAGCGGCTACATCGTGTTCCTTGAGGTAACGCATCACGGCCGAGCCGGCCGCCATCGCCATTTGGTTGCCACGGAACGTACCCGCATGTGCGCCCGGCAACCAGGTATCGAGCCACTGGCGATACACCACCACCGCCAGTGGCAGACTGCCGCCAATCGCCTTGGACAGCACCACCACATCAGGAATGATCCCGGCATGCTCAAACGCAAACATTTTACCGGTACGGGCAAAACCGCTTTGGATTTCATCGACGATCAGCGCCACGCCGGCCTGCTCCGTGATGCGACGCACACCCCGCAGCCAGTCCAGATCAGCCGGAATCACTCCGCCTTCACCCTGCACCACTTCTACGATCACGGCGGCAGGCAATTGCACACCGGCTTCCGGGTCACTGAACAGGTTTTCCAGATAGTGCAGGTTGGCCTTCACACCTTGCTCACCGCCCAAACCGAAGGGGCAGCGGTAATCGTAGGGATAGGGCATAAACTGCACACCGTTACCGAGCAGTGCGGCCATCGGCTTTTTCGGCCCCAGGCTGCCCATCAGGCTCAACGCACCTTGGCTCATGCCGTGATAGCCGCCCTGGAACGACACCACCGTGTTGCGCCCGGTCGCCGTGCGCACCAACTTCAACGCTGCTTCGACTGCGTCGGTGCCGGTCGGTCCACAAAACTGGATTTTCGCTTCTGCGGCCAGCGCTTCGGGCAGCAAGCCGAACAAGTCCTGAACGAACTGGTCTTTGACCGGCGTCGTGAGGTCCAGCGTGTGCAGCGGCAGACCGTCATCCAGCACCTGGCGAATCGCGTCGATCACCACCGGATGGTTATGCCCCAGCGCCAACGTGCCGGCACCCGCCAGACAATCGATAAAACGTCGGCCTTCAACGTCCTCGACGTACAGGCCATTTGCGCGTTTCAACACCAGCGGGATACGCCGCGGATAGCTGCGCGCATTGGACTCTTGGCGGCTCTGACGGGCCAACAAAGGGGATTCTTCAAATTCATACAGCGCTTCAGTTGGACTGACTCCAACCGGCTGATCGTCGATAAAACGGCTAGCGACTGACATTTCCGGGACCCTCAATACGCTGATGAGATTGACCAAAACCGCAGACCTGACCCGTGACCTCCCTGTACGGAAGAACACCGCAGGTTTTCCTGCTTTGGAGACGCATCAGCGCGGTCACGATTTAGAGTTCAAGCAGATAATTCTCAGGCGAAGGGGCACCAGACGACAAAGGGGGCGGCACCTTGCAGCGCCACCCCCTTAAACAAACCGCAAAGCGCTCCGGCCTTTAGAGATCCGCTTTACAGGCCCGCAGTGCTATGCGCTGCTTGTTGCGCACAATTGATCGATAAGCCAATGCCAGCAACACAAACCACCCTGGCACGACGTACAGCGCCTGGCGGGTGTCGTCTTCGAGCGCCAGCAACACCAGAATGAACGCAAAGAATGTCAGGCACACCCAGACCATGACTTTGCCCCCCGGCATTTTGTAGCGCGATGCCAGATGCAAATGGGCACGGTTTTTACGGTAGGCCAGATAGGACAACAGGATCATCGACCAGACAAACATGAACAAAGTCGCTGACACCGTGGTGATCAGGGTGAAGGCCTCCATCAGATTAGGGATCAGATAAATCACCAGCGCCCCCGCCAACAGGCAGATGCAGGAAAAAATCAGACCGTTTGAAGGCACTGCACGACGCGACAGGTGCTTGAATTTACCGGGTGCGTCGCCCTCCAGCGCCAAGCCGTAAAGCATACGACTGGTCGAGAACACGCCGCTGTTGGCCGAAGACGCCGCCGACGTCAGCACCACAAAATTAATGATTCCCGCTGCCGCCGGAAGGCCCGCCAGCATAAAGAGTTCAACAAAAGGGCTTTTATCGGCGACCACATCCCGCCACGGGGTCACGGCCAAAATGGCAATCAGCGCGAACACATAAAACATGATGATGCGCAGAGGGATGGAGTTGATCGCACGGGGCAGATTGCGCTCCGGGTTCTTGGTTTCTGCGGCTGTGGTACCGGCCAACTCAATGCCGACAAAGGCAAATACGGCGATCTGGAAGCCTGCAAAAAAGCCCATCACACCATGTGGAAACATGCCGCCGTCATTCCATAGGTTCCCCAGGCTTGCCGTGTGGCCGACGGGGGACTGGTATGCCGTAACGACCATATACAGACCGGTGCAGACCAACGCGCAAATGGCAACGATCTTGATCATGGCAAACCAGAACTCCAGCTCGCCGAACATTTTCACGGTAATCAGGTTCAGCGACAGCAGTAACGCCACACACCCCAGCGCCGGCAACCACAGAGGTACGTTGGGAAACCAGAATTGTGTGTACCCGGAGATGGCAATCACATCCGCGATGCCGGTGACTATCCAGCAAAACCAGTAGGTCCAGCCCATGAAATAGCCAGCCATCGGTCCGAGCAAGTCGGCCGAGAAATCAATAAATGACTTGTAGTTGAGGTTGGATAAGAGCAATTCGCCCATCGCACGCATGACGAAAAACAGCATGAAACCAATGATCATGTAGACAAAAATGATCGAGGGTCCTGCCAGGCTAATGGTCTTGCCAGAACCCATAAACAGACCGGTACCAATGGCTCCGCCAATGGCAATCAGTTGAATGTGGCGGTTGGACAAACTGCGCTGCAATTCTGGGGGTTCCCCAGCTGGACGGTGATCAAACGCTGAATCCTTCAATGTTCTATTACCTTACAAGTGGATTATTTTTATAGGCGGGACCCACGTGGCCCCCTTATAAATCGAGAGCCACTGTAAAGATGTAACGGGTGCGAAACACTGAGCTATATCAGTGCTTGCTCGACTGCCTGTTTGCCGGTTCGATGCAAACACGCGCCCAAAACCTGCCCTATTGCAACGGCATCCTGAGTTCAACCCGCAGCCCGTCGGGCTGACTGTCAAACTGCAACTCCCCCCCACAACGCTCAACAATTGCCTGCACAATCGCCAGTCCCAACCCACAACCATTGCTGTTGCCATTGCGCCAGAAGCGCTGGGTCATGTGTTGCAAGGTTTGAGGCGAAATACCTGGCCCATGATCGCGCACCACAAAATAGATGAACTGACCTTCGGCACGCAATTTCAATTCGACCCGAGCTTCTTCCGGCGTATGGCGCAAGGCGTTGTCCAGCAGATTGCGCAATGCGGCAATGGCCAGAACCGACGGCACCTTCAGTGCTGTGGCGGGCAAATCTGCGGGCACTTGCACAATGATTCGATCCGCTGCACCACTCGCCGCATCGTGGATCGCCAGGCGCGCCACTTGCTCGGCCGAACATTGCACACCGTCATCGAAGGACAAGCTGCCCTCCACCCGCGCCAATAGCAACAATTGCTCAAGGGTACGGTGCAAACGGTCAGCACCCGCCTCGGCATGCGCCAGCGACTGCTCACGGGCCTCGCCATCGGTCATGCGGGCCACCTGCAAGTGGGTCTTGATTGCCGTCAGCGGGCTGCGCAATTCGTGGGCAGCGTCACCCGTCAGGCGCCGTTCACGCTCAATCGCTTTGGCAATACGCGCCAGCAACTGGTTCTGCGAGTCGAGCAAAGGTTGCAGCTCGCTGGGTAATGGGCTGATTTGCAACGGTTGCAACGAATCTGCATCCCGGCGCATCAACGCATCGCGCATCCGTTTGAGTGGCGCCAGCCCCTGACCAATCCCTAGCCATAACAACAGCAAACACACCATCAGCGCCATGCCCACCGGCACAGAGGCCGCCAGTAACACGGAGAGATTCAGCGCCTCGCGCTCCACTTGGCGGTCTGCGGTGGTGATGCGCAAGTCACCGCGCACCAGGGTAAACGTGCGCCAGGCTGCGCCATCAATGATCTGATCGCGAAACCCGGTCGACTCGGACTGCATGGGTTGATCGGGATTGTTATGGCTGCGGGCGAGAATTTCTCCACGCAGCGAACTGACCTGGCAGGCCATGCCGCCGGGTATGGTCAACTGCTCGGCACTGAAATGCGTGCCCTCGCCTTTTACCGGCAGTTGCGGCAATTGCTCCAGCAAGCCCGCCACCATTCGTGCAGACGCCACCAGACGCTGATCGAGGGAAAACATCATTTGTTGACGCAGATCGCTGAGCATCCAGGCCGCCGCCAACACCCATATGAGGATGAAGGCTGAACCAATGGTCAGGCTCAAACGCAGGCGCAGGCTCATCATGCGTCAGGCTCGGCGCCATCTGCTGGCCCCAGGCGGTACCCCAGGCCGCGCACGGTTTCGACGATGCCATTGCCCAGCTTGCGCCGCAGATGATGGATATGAACGTTCAAGGCGTTGCTCTCCAGTTCGTCGCTGAAACCGTAAATGCTGTCTTTGAGTTGCTCAGTCGACAACACCCGTCCGCGGTTATGCAGCAAAGCTTGCAGCAGGGCCTGCTCGCGACGGGATAGATCCACCGGCTTGCCGCCCAGCAATGTTTCGCGGCTGCTGGGGTCGTAACTCAAGCGACCGTGCTCGATCAGGTTGACACTGCGCCCCGCCACGCGGCGCAGCAAGGTGTGCAAACGGGCCGCCAGCTCGCGCAGGTCGAACGGTTTGAGCAAGTAATCGTCCGCGCCGGCTTGCAGGCCATCGACCCGATCAGTCACCGAGTCACGCGCAGTGAGCACCAGCACGGGCAACTCCAACCCCTGCTGGCGCAATTGTTGCAATAACTTAAGACCGTCTTCGTCGGGCAAACCGAGGTCAAGCACCATCACGTCAAACTCAGCCGCCTTGAGCATGGCCCGGGCGGCACCCGCAGTGGCGACATGCTCAACCGTCATACCCTGAGCCTTAAGCCCCGCCACAATGCCGCTGGCAATCAGCTCGTCGTCTTCGCAAACCAATACGTGCATGCAGATACCCGCGTAAATAGGCCGATTAAAGGGCGGTGGGATTAAGGCCCGATTATGCCGTTTTTAACACTCGGTTAATCAAGTGCCTCCAAGGTGACGGTTAATTGAAAATACCAAGGTCTGGCGCATGTCTCGTTTGATTGTGTTTTTTTTCCTGCTGCTGACGGGTTTTAGTCAGGCCTACGCCAGTGACAATCCCTTTGAGCAAAAAGCCGACTTCCTACCGGCTGAACAGGCGTTCGTCTTCAGCACCGAGCCGCTGCCTTCAGGTGAAACGCGTCTGCAATGGAAAATCACCGATAAGTATTACCTGTACAAGAAGCGTCTGAAGTTCGAGGGCCTGGATGCCGCACACACGCCACCACTCCCTGAGGGGTTGGCGCACAGTGACGAGTTTTTCGGCGCGACTGAGGTTTATCGAGACCGCCTTGAGCTGCTCATCCCCGCCAATGCCAGTGGCCAGATCAAGGTCAGTTGGCAAGGGTGTGCCGACGCCGGATTGTGTTACTCACCGCAAAGCCAAAAGGTTGATCTGGGGAGCGCTCAATCCGCGACTGCGCCCGAACAGGCGCAAGACCAGTCGTTAGCCGCCACGTTGCAGCAGGGTTCACTGGTCTGGAGCGTGCTGCTGTTCTTCGGGCTAGGCCTGTTGCTTGCTTTCACCCCTTGTTCGCTACCCATGCTGCCTATTTTGGCAGGTCTGGTGGTGGGTAGCGGCGCCAGCCCCGGTCGCGGCTTTGCGGTGGCGGGCAGTTATGTCTTCAGCATGGCGCTGGTGTACGCAGGTTTGGGAGTACTGGCGGCCTTGCTCGGCGCCAATTTGCAGGCGCTGCTGCAACAGCCGTGGCTGCTCGGCAGTTTTGCCGCGTTGTTTGTGGTTCTGGCACTGCCGATGTTTGGTTTCTTCGAACTGCAACTGCCCACCGCGCTGCGTGATCGCCTCGAAACAGCCGGGCGCGGGCGCAAAGGCGGCAGCCTGATTGGCGCGGGCATTCTCGGCGCTTTGTCGGGCTTGCTGGTCGGCCCGTGCATGACCGCACCCCTGGCGGGCGCCTTGCTCTATATCGCGCAAAGCGGCAATGCCGTGGAGGGCGGTTTGGTGCTGTTTACGATGGGTGTCGGGATCGGTATGCCGCTGTTGCTTCTGGTCACTGTGGGCAGCCGTTTCCTGCCTAAACCCGGTGCCTGGATGAACCTGATGAAAGGCCTGTTTGGCTTCCTGTTCCTGGGCACCGCCCTGCTGTTGGTGCGCCCGGTGCTGGATGAATCGTTGTGGGTCGGCTTATGGGGCGTCCTGCTGCTGATTTTTGCCAGCAGCCTGTGGCAACAAGGCCAGCAGTTCTTGCGGGCCAAAACCCTGTTCAGCCCATTGAGCCTGATTGCAGGCATATGGGGCGCACTGATGGTGATTGGTGCCGCCGGGGGCAGCACCGATACCTGGCAACCGCTAGCGGTGTACACCGCCAAAACCGTGGCGGGCAGCAGTGTCAACACGAGCCACGACGCATTCATCACGGTCAAGGACATCCCCACCCTTGAGCGAGAACTGGCCAGCGCCAAAGCGCAGGGCCAGTGGGTGATGCTCGACTACTACGCTGACTGGTGCGTGTCCTGCAAGGTGATGGAGAAAAAAGTCTTCGGCCAGGCGCAGGTGATGAACGCCCTGCAAGGCGTGCGCTTGTTGCGTCTGGACGTGACCGCCGATACTGTCGCCAGCCGCGATCTGCTCAGCCGCTATCAAGTACCCGGCCCGCCCAGCTTTATCTGGATAGGCCCCAACGGGGTTGAGCGTCGCGCGCAACGCATTACCGGCGAAGTCAACGCCGAGACTTTTTTGAATAACTGGAACGCCACCCGGGAACTCCTCTAAATGCTGACCCTGACCATCGGTTCGTTTGCACTGGCAATCAACCACTTGCTGCTGATACTGGCCCTCGCCCTGGCGACGCTGGTGGGCTGGCGCGTGGCAAAACGCGGTGGCGAAAACCCTGAGTCAGTGTTGTTCAGCTTGTTCCTGCTGGGTTTGCTGGCGGCACGTATAGGGTTCGTGATTGGCTACTGGCGCTACTTCGAAAACGATCCTCTGCAAATGCTCGACCTGCGTGACGGTGGCTTTTTGATGTGGCCGGGGTTGCTGGCCGTCGTGGTCGGGGCCGTGGTCTGGAGCTGGCGTCGCACCGGCCTCAGACGCCCGCTCGGCTGGGGGTTGGGCAGTGGCCTGGCGTTCTGGCTACTCGCCAGCCTGGCCTCGAATCTCTACGACAAAGGCACCCAATTACCCGACATGGCGCTGCGTAATGCCAACGGCGAGTCGGTGCAACTGAGCAGTTATAAAGGCGGCCCGTTAGTGATCAACCTCTGGGCTACCTGGTGCCCGCCTTGCAGACGCGAAATGCCCGTGTTGCAAAACGCGCAGCACCAACACGAAGACGTGACCTTCTTGTTCGTCAATCAGGGCGAGAGCATGCAAAGCGTCAGCACCTTCCTTGAAACTCAAGGTCTGAACCTGAGTAACGTGCTGTTCGACAGTGGCGGCCAACTGGGGCAGAAAGTAGGCTCGATGGCCTTGCCGACCACCCTGTTCTACAACGCTGAAGGACGCTTGCTGGCCAGCCACTTGGGCGAGTTGTCGCAAGCCAGCCTGGCCCGGGCGCTCGAAAATTTTGACCCGAACACCTCAAAGTCAGCCCTCCAGGGCGACCCTGCAAGGACTACCCAATGCCTAACCGCACACTGCTAAACCTGAGCATGACCACCCTGCTCGGCGCTGCCCTGCTGCAATCGCCATGGCTGCACGCCGAAGAGTTGCCCCCTGCGATCAAAAAAATCGAAGCCAAGGGCGCCAAAATCGTTGGCAGCTTTGACGCGCCCAGCGGTTTGCGCGGCTATGCAGCGCAATACCAGAATCGCGGCATGGCGCTGTACCTGACCAAAGACGGCAACGTGCTGGTGGGTAATTTGTATGATGCCCAAGGCAAAGACCTGAGCCTGGCACCGCTGCAAAAGATGGTGTACGAACCGATGGCCAAGGAAGTCTGGGCCAACATGGAAAAGAGCAACTGGATCGCAGACGGCAAAAAAGATGCGCCGCGCATTGTTTACCTGTTCAGCGACCCGAACTGCCCGTACTGCAACATGTTCTGGGAGCAAGCCCGCCCGTGGGTAGACTCTGGCAAGGTGCAGTTGCGCCACATCATGGTCGGCATCATCCGTGAAGACAGCCCCGGTAAATCGGCCGCGCTGCTGGCAGCCAAAGACCCGATGCAAGCCCTGCATGACCACGAAAAAGCCGGCAAAGCCAGCACCCTTAAAGCACTGGGCAGCATCCCGGCCGACGTGCAGGCCAAGCTCGATGCCAACATGCAACTGATGACCGAGCTGGACGTAGCGGCCACCCCGGCGATTTTCTATCTCGACGAGCAAGGCAACCTGCAACAGCAACAAGGCGCGCCGTCGCCAGACAAACTGCTGAAGATTCTCGGTCCCAAGTAACGCCACAAAAGGCCCGCGCTTGATGCAAGCACGGGCCTTTGTGCTGATTACAGCCCTTCCAGTTCCGCCATCAAATCGCTGAGACGGTCTACTTTCTCCTCGTTGATTTCACTGCTTTGCAGCCCTTCGATGTACTGCGCCAGTTCCTCCACGCAACTGCATTCGAACATGGCGCGTAACGGCACATTGCGTTGCAGCACTTTCTGCACCCGCGAAGCAATTTGCGTGGCCAACAACGAATGACCACCCAACTCGAAGAAGTTGTCGCTCACCCCCACCCGCTCCACCGTCAGCACCTCGGCCCAGATATCGGCCAGGGTCTGTTCCAGCTCGGTGCGTGGCGCCACATAGTCTTCACGTTGCAACTGGCCGATCTCGATCACAGGCAATGCCTTGCGGTCCAGTTTGCCATTGGCATTGAGCGGCAAGTGTTCAAGCCATGCCCAATGCAACGGCACCATGTACTCCGGCAGCTCGGCGCGCAAACAGCGCTTGAGCTGCTCCAGACGCTCGCTGTGGCTCAGCGTCGAAGGCGCCGCCACCAAATAACCCACCAGGTACTTGCCGTTTGGTCCTTCTTGAACGCTGACCGCCGCATCGCGCACCTGCGGTTGCTCGTGCAGACGCGCCTCAATTTCTCCCAGTTCAATGCGATAGCCGCGGATCTTCACTTGATGGTCGATGCGGCCCACGTACTCCAGCACCCCGTCCAGGCGTCGGCGTGCCAGATCGCCGGTGCGGTACAAGCGCTCGCCCGGCGCACCGAACGGGTTAGGCACAAATACCGTCGCCGTGCGCAGCGGATCGCTGACATAACCGCGCCCGACCCCGGTCCCGGCTACACACAGCTCGCCAACGGCACCCAGCGCAACCAGTTGCAAGTCGCCGTCGAGCAGGTACAAACGGTTGTTGTCGGTAGGTGTGCCGATGGGCAAATAACTGCCTTGGGTTGAAGCCTGATCGACACGGAAGAACGCCACGTCATCAGAGCATTCCGCCGGGCCATAGGCATTCACCAATCCAACGTGGGGGTAACGCAATAGCCATTGCTGAGCCAGTTCGGGCGGCATCGCTTCGCCCGTCGGCAGCATCCAGCGCAACCCGTCGAGCACAATGCGCTCTTGCGCCAGCATCCCCTGAATCAGCGACGGCACGCTTTCCAGCACCGTGATGCCCTGCGCATTGACCTGCGCCAACAAGGCCTGCGGGTCATGGGCGAGGGTGTTAGGCACGATGTCGACGCGAGCACCAAACAGGGGTGCAGCCAGGAACTGCCAGACCGAAATATCGAAGCTCTGTGAAGCCGTTTGCGCGATGACGTCGTGTTCGGTCAACTGCAAATACGGCACTTTGCTCAACTGGTTGTTCAACATCCCGCGCTGTTCGACCATCACCCCTTTTGGCAGCCCGGTCGAACCCGAGGTGTAAATCACGTACGCCAGATTGTCCGGCTGGCTGTAAACCTGCGGGTTATGGTCGGCCAGCGCGGCGGCTTGTACCTGCTCCCATACCAGTAAACGCGGACGAATCGGGCAACCCGCCTCGTCGAGCAGCGCCTCGGCCTGTTCGAGGCAGGCTTGGGTGCACACCAGCAACGGCGTGCGGCTCATATCAATAATGCGGCTCAAGCGTGAACTCGGCAGCGCCGGGTCCAGGGGCAAATAACCGGCCCCGGCTTTAAAGCTGCCGATGATCATGCCGAGCAGGTCCAGCCCGCGCTCGGCCAACAGCGCCACCGGTTGGTCCGGCTGCACCAAGGCGTTGATCAAGGCATGCCCCAGACGGTTACTGCGCGCATTCAACTCGCGGTATCGCCACTGCTGATCAAGGCAACTGGCAGCGATGCGTTCTGGATGGGCTGCCACTTGCGCTTCAAACAGCTGGGCATAGCTCTGATCCAGTGGGTATGCACGCTGGCTCTGGTTGCACCCCGCAAGCAGAAATTCGCGCTCGCAGTCACCCAGCAAGGGCAACTGCGCCATATCCCCTTCCAGCCCGTCCATCAGCGCCAGCAACAGACGCTTGAATTCGGCCAGCAAACGCTCAACGCTGCTGCGTTCGAAGTAGCGCTGGTCATACGACAGGTGCAGGCCCAAGTCATCACCGGGATAGCACACGGCCGTCAGCGGGAAGTTGGTGTGGGTGCGCCCCGAGTCCGACGTCGCCTTAAGGCTGTGCGCCCGATCCATGACCGTCATGTCGACCGGCGCGTTCTCGAACACAAACAGGCTGTCGAACAGCGGCTGGCCTTTTGGCAGCTCGCTGCGCTCCTGAATCGTGACCAGCGGCAGGTATTCATACTCACGCAGCTCCATGTTGTGTTCGAGCAGGTTGCTCAGCCACTGACGCACTCCCAGCGCCTGGCCCTCAGCCGGCATTTGCACGCGCAGGGCCACGCTGTTGATGAACAGACCGACCGTGTGCTGCATCTGCGGCAATTCCACCGGGCGCCCGGCCACGGTCACGCCAAACAGTACGTCGCGCTCGCCGCTAAAGCGTTGCAGCACTAAGGCCCACGCGGCTTGAGCGAAGGTATTGATGGTCAATTGATGTTGCTGCGCCAGCTCACGCAAGCGCACACCGTCTTGCACCTCAAGCCGCGTGTAGCAATCGCCCACCAGCATGCCGCCGCTGTCGCCCGCGTGTTCACGCAAGAACGGCCGGTCACTCGGGATGTAAGTGGTTTGCTCGAAACCTTGCAGATTGCGCTGCCACCAGTCGTTGGCCTGTTGCAGGTTTTGCTGCTGCAACCAGCCGATGTAATCGCGGTAGCGCGGCGGAGTGGCCAGTTGTGCAACACGGCCTTCACCCAACGCGCTGTAAATGTCGAAGAAGTCGCTCATCAGCAATGAACGGCACCAGGCGTCAATCAGGATGTGGTGGTTGCTCATCATGAACCAGTAACGCTCAGCCCCCAGACGGATCAGGCGCAGGTGGAATGGCGCTTTATTGAGCAAATCAAACCCGGCCTCACGCTCCTGCTTGAGCAGGGCTTGCAAGCGCGCTTCATGCCCCTCCTGCGGCTCGGCACTCCAATCCAGATAATCAATGTCAGTGCTGCCGGGGCGATGAATGATTTGCAGCATGTCTTCGCCCACGTTCCAGCAGAACGAGGCGCGCAGCGCTTCATGCCGCCCGACCACTTCCTGCCAGGCTTGCGCGAACCGTTGCGGGTCAAGCGCGCTGTTGATGCGGTAACGGTCCTGCATGTAATACAACCCGGTACCCGGCTCCAGCAAGGTGTGCAGCAGCATCCCCTCTTGCATCGGGGTCATCGGGTACACGTCTTCAATCAGCTCGGCCGCCACCGGCAAGGCGTCCAGTTGTGCCTGACTAAGCCTGGCCAGCGGGAAGTCAGAAGGCGTCAGGCCGCCAGCGCCGTCACTCACGCAATGGGCTATCAGCGCGTGCAGTTCACTGACATAGGCTTGCGCCAACTGCTCGATGATCGCTGCATCGTAACGCTGGGCGCTGAATGTCCAGCGCAGCAGTAGCTCGCCGCCATACACCTGACTGTCGATGCTCAGTTCGTTGGGTAACGGCGCCAACGGGTCATGGGCCGCGCCCACAGGTTCGTCCAACGGGTGGAACAGCGCATCACTGGCAAAGCTCTGATCGAACTGCCCCAGGTAGTTGAACGTCACCGCCGCTTGCGGCAACGCCGCCAGCGCCTGACGCGTGGCGTTATCGGTCAGGTAACGCAGCACCCCATAGCCCAGCCCTTTGTGCGGCACGTTGCGCAGTTGCTCTTTGATAGCCTTGATCGAAGCGCCCTGTTCTTGGTCCGGCAACGGGGTCAAACGCACTGGATAGGCGCTGGTGAACCAGCCCACAGTGCGGCTCAGGTCGATGTCATCAAACAGCGTTTCGCGGCCATGCCCTTCCAGTTGCACCAGCGCCGACGGCTGCCCGGTCCAACGGCACAGCACCCGTGCCAGTGCGCTCAGCAGCAGGTCATTGACCTGCGTGCGGTAAGCACTGGGCGCCTGTTGCAAGAGTTGCCGGGTTCGCTCGGCGTCCAGGTGCACGCTGACCGTCTGTGCATGCTGATTTTGCCCGCCACCCTGTGGCCTGTCGCAGGGCAACTCGACCCGTGGCCCGTTCAATTGCTGGCGCCACAGGCTTAACTCTTCACGCAACGACTCGCTGCCGGCATAGGCTTGCAAGCGCTCTGCCCACGCCCGTGAAGCGCTGGTTTTTTCAGGCAATCGCGCAGGCTGTTGCGCCGCCAATTGGCGGTACAGCGTTTGCAAATCTTCAAGCAGTACGCGCCATGACACGCCGTCCACCGCCAAGTGATGGATAACCAGCAACAAGCGCTGCTGGCCTTGCGGCCCATCGACCAGCAACGCACGCAGCAAAGGACCGTTTTGCAGGTCAAGGCTGCGTTGGGCATCGGCGTACAGCGCCTCACATTGCTGCATGTCAGACGCGGATGCCTGCCACAGAAGTGCGTCATCGGCCTCGGTGCGATATTGCGCACGCCATTGCCCCGCTGTTTTCTGGAAGCGCAGGCGCAGCGCATCATGGTGCTCCAGCAGCGCACTCAGTGCCTGTTCCAGCGTATGAGGCTCAAGCGCCAGACTCGGCTCCAGCAGCAACGACTGGTTCCAGTGCTCACGGTGTGGCATGTCGGTGTCGAAGAACCAATGCTGGATGGGCGTCAGCGCCGACTCACCACTGAGTCGTCCTTGCTCGGCGTGGTGCTGCGCGGTGTGCGTCGCAACTGCTGCCAATGCCTGCACCGTTTGGTGCTGAAACAGGTCACGCGGGCTGAAATGAATGCCCAGTTGCCGCGCACGGCTGACCACTTGAATCGACAGAATCGAGTCGCCGCCCAGTTCAAAGAAGTTATCGTTGAGACCGATCTGTTTGAGGTTCAACACATCGCACCACACACCGGCCAGGCTTTGCTCCAGCGGGTTGCTGGGGGCCACATACTGTTGACGGTTCAGCTGCGGGTCCGGGGTTGGCAAGGCGCGCCGATCCAGCTTGCCATTGGCCGTCAGCGGCATGCTGGCCAGCAGCATCAGGTGGGTGGGGACCATGTAGTCGGGCAACTGCACCTTGAGCTGCGCTTTGAGTTCATCCCGTAGCGCAGCCTGTTCAACCTCGCTGTGTTGTGCAGCGTCGCACACCAGATACGCCGCCAGTTGTTTGCCTCCGGCCATGTCGAGCGCCAGCACCACCGCTTCACGCACGTCGTGGTGATCCAGCAGGCGGTTTTCTATTTCCCCCAACTCAATACGGAAACCGCGGATTTTTACTTGGTGGTCAACCCGGCCTACGTACTCAACCAAACCATCGGCGCGTTGGCGTACCACATCGCCGGTGCGGTACAGCCGCCCGCCATTATCGGAAAAAGGATCAGCCACAAACCGCTCGGCGGTCATGCCGGGGCGTTGATGGTAGCCCTGCGCCAATCCTGCACCGCCGACATACAACTCACCCGTGGCCCCTTGCGGCACCAGGGCCAACCCGGCGTCGAGGATATACGCCACCCGCGCGCCGATGACCTGGCCGATGGGCACACTGCTCGCGCCCTCTTCCAATTGTTGCGGCGCCAGGCTGGCCAACGGCATGACCACGGTTTCGGTGGGACCATAGGCATTGAAAAACACCTTTGGCGCGAACGCCGCGCGAATCCGTTGCAAGTGCTCGCCGGTTAGCGCCTCGCCACCGGTGATGCACATGCGCACCGGCAAGGTTTGCTGCTGCGTCGCCAACCACTGCGCCAACTGGCTGCCGTAGCTGGGGGTGAAGCCCAGAATATTGACCTGTTGCTCGCGGATCAGTTGGCAGATCTGCTGCGCATCCCACTGCCCCTGCGCGCGCAATACCACCCGCGCACCACACAGCAAGGGCACCAGCAGACGTTCCGTCGCCGCATCAAAGTTGATTGAGTAGAAGTGCAGCTCACAGTCGTCAGGGCGCATGCCGAAGCGCTCGATCACCGCACGACAGTGCATGGCAATTTCGCCGTGGGACACCACCACGCCTTTGGGCTGCCCTGTGGAGCCAGAGGTGTAAATCAGGTACGCCTGATGACCCGCCAGGCTGATAAACGGCAGCTCAGCAGACGGGTAATTGCCCAGTTCCTGCGCGATGTCTTCCAGGCACCCGAGCGCGACGTGCTGCGGCAACTCGCCCAAGGCGTCAAACAACGCACGGTGACTCAACAGCAGGCCAATGCCGCTGTCGTCAATCATGTAGTGCAGGCGTTCCAGCGGATATTCCGGGTCCAGCGGTACGTAGGCGCCCCCCGCCTTGAGGATCGCCAGCAGGCCGATCACCATCTCCAGAGATCGCTCAAGGGCCAATCCCACACGCACCTGCGGCCCGACACCGCGCTCGCGCAGCAACCACGCCAACCGGTTAGCACGGCTGTCCAGTTCGGCGTAGCTCAGGTGCTGGCCGGCGAAGGTCAACGCGATGGCGTCGGGGCGAAGCCGGGCTTGTTCAGCAAACAGGCTATGAATGCACAGGTCCAGCGCATGTTCGGCAACCGGCGCGGCCATGCGCTGCACCAGTTGCTGTTGCTCTGGGGCCAGCATCAGCGGCAACTCGCTCAGGCGCTGTTGCGGATCGCCCAGCAGCGCCTCCAGCAGGTTGCCCCAGTGCCCGGCCATTTTGGCGATGCGCGGCTCGTCAAACAGATCGGTACTGTACGTCAGGCAGCAACCCAGACGATGGTCAAGGTCAGTGACTTCCAGGTTGAGGTCAAACTTGGTGGCACGCGCATCGTTGGCCAGGTACTCAACGCTCATCCCTGCCAATTCACGGCGTTGCTGGAACTCCCAGCGCTGCACATTGCACATGACCTGGAACAGCGGGTTATAGGCCGCGCTGCGCGGTGGCTGCAACGCTTCGACCAAATGATCGAAGGGCAAATCCTGATGCGACTGACCTTCAATCACGGTCTGACGCACTTGCTCTATCAGTTCGCCCACACTCATCTGCGCATCGAGTTGGCAACGCAGCACCTGGGTGTTGAGGAAGGCGCCGATCAGCCCTTCGCTTTCAGGGCGGATGCGGTTGGCGACAGGTGCGCCGATGCGCAGATCGCTCTGGCCACTGTAGCGATAGAGCAACACCGCCAGCGTGGCAGTCATGGTCATGAACAACGTCAGGCCATGCTCGGCATTGAAAGCCCGCACCCGCGCCGCCAATTCGTCGCTCAGGTCGAAGCGGTACAACTCACCCTGATAGCTTTGCACCGGGGGCCGCGCACGGTCGCTCGGCAGCTCCAGCAGCGGGTGTTCGCTGCCCAGTTTGGCGGTCCAGTAATCGAGCTGGCGTTGACGCTCGCCCGACGCCAGCCACTGGCGTTGCCACACGCTGTAATCCAGGTATTGCACGGCCAGCGGGGCCAGCGGTGACAGGCGGTCATCGAGGAAGGCTTCGTAGAGCACGCCCAATTCACGGGCGAAAATGTCCATCGCCCAGCCTTCCGTCACGATGTGGTGCAAGGTCAGCACAAAGTAGTGTTCGCGCTCACCCGCCTTGACCATGCACGCACGCAGCAGCGGCCCCACTTCCAGGTCGAACGGTCGATGCGCTTCACTGTCAGCCAGCGCTTGCAAACGCTGCTGACGCGTCGGTTCATCCAGCTGGCTGAGGTCGAGCCAGGCCATGTTCACGCCGGTTTCGTGGTGCACGCGTTGGCACGCCACGCCGTCGATACTCGGGAAGGTGGTGCGCAAGGTTTCGTGACGCAAGATCAACGCTTGCAACGCGGCCTCAAAACGCCCGACATCCAGCAAGCCCTTGAGCCGCGCCATGCCCCCCACGTTGTACGCCGGGCTGTCGGGTTCCATCTGCCACAAGAACCACATGCGCTGCTGCGAGTACGACAAGGGCACGGGCTGGCGACGGTCGACTTTTTCAATCGGCCGTTGCGTATTACGCGTGCCCGCCGCCTGAATCAGTGCCACCTGGGCGGCAAACGCTCCCAGTTCACTGGCTTCAAACAGCGTACGCAGCGCCAGCTCCACGTCACACGCCTGACGCACCCGCGAAACGATTTGCGTGGCCAGCAACGAATGCCCGCCCAATGCAAAAAAGTCATCGCGCAAACCGATGCGCGCTTGCCCCAGCACTTCACGCCAGATGCCCGCGATCTGTTGTTGCAGTTCTGTCTCAGGCTCGACATGTTCACGCACCTGCCACAGCGGCTCAGGCAATGCGCGCCGATCCAGTTTGCCGCTCGGGCTCAGCGGCATGGCGTCCAGTCGCAGCAGTTGCGCGGGCACCATGTACTCCGGCAACGCCTGTGCCAGCGCAGCCCTCACATATTCGTTGTCAAAGGCGTCAGCCCCGTGCGCGGTGTAGTAACCGATCAGTTGCGGCCCCGCGGCGGTTTCACGAATCAAGACTGCCGCTTGCGCCACGCCCGGTAGCGCCAGCAAACACGCTTCGATCTCTTGCGGTTCGACACGAAAGCCGCGCAATTTTACCTGTTGGTCGAGTCGCCCGAGGTACTCCAGCACACCGTCAGCGCCCCAGCGCACCTGATCGCCCGTGCGGTACAAGCGCGCGCCAGGCTCACCCAGCGGGTCGGCGATAAAGCGTTCGGCAGTCAGCCCCGGCCGTTGCAGGTAGCCACGCGCCAAACCGATACCGCCGATGCACAACTCACCCGGCACCCCGGCTGGCAGCGGGTTCAGCTCACTGTCGAGAACACGGCACAGCACGTTGCCCAGCGGTCGTCCAATGGGCGAGCGCTCGCCGTCTTCGGGGCCGCAGTGCCAATGGGTCACGTTGATGGCGGTTTCGGTGGGGCCGTAGCGGTTATGCAACTGCACCTGTGGCCATTGCGCCAGCACCCGATTGCGCAACTCGGCCGGCAGCGCTTCGCCCCCCGAGAACAGGCGACGCAGGCTGTGGCACTGCGCCGCCTGGGGTTCATCCACAAACAGACGCAACAACGGTGGCACAAAGTGCAAGGTGGTCACGCCAAACTGCTGCACCAACTGCGCGATACGCTGCGGGTCGCGGTGCTCGCCGGGGCCGGCCAGTACCAATGGGCACCCGGTGATCAGCGGCCAGAAGCACTCCCACACCGACACGTCAAAACTGATCGGCGCTTTTTGCATCAGCACATCGTCGGCGTGTAGCCCGTAGGTGGCCTGCATCCATTGCAAACGCTCACTCAGCGCGGCATGGGTATTGCCTACGCCTTTGGGTTGCCCGGTGGAGCCAGAGGTGTAAATCACGTACGCGAGGTTGTCGCCGTGCAGGTGCAAGCCCGGCGCGTGGCTCGGCCAGTTGTCGAGCTTGAGCAAGTCCATCGCAATGACGCTGACCGTTTCGACAGCAGGCAAGGCAGCTAGCAGTTGGCTCTGAGTCAGCAACAATTGGGCGCCGCAATCCTCAAGCATGTAGGCCAGGCGGTCCTGCGGGTAATCGGGGTCCAGCGGCACATAGGCGCCACCGGCCTTGAGAATCGCCAGCAGCCCGATCAACAGTTGTGGCGAACGCTGGGCGGCAATCGCGACGCGTACATCCGGGCCGACGCCTTTATCGCGCAGGTAGTGGGCCAACCGGTTGGCCTGGGCATGCAGGCTGGCAACGTCAAGGCTGCCACCGTCCCACAGCAACGCTACAGCGCCAGGCGTTTGCAGGGCCTGTTGTTCCAATAATTGCGGCAACCACTGCGCTGCTGGCGCGCAAGGTGCCTCGCCCCAGCGTTGCTGCGCAGCGCACTGCTGAGCCGAGAGCATGTGCAAATCACCCAGTGGCTGATCCGCGCGCGCACTGACCTGGCCCAACAGGCTGACAAACTGTTCGGCCAGAAGGGCAATGGTGCTGGCATCAAACAGTTCATCGGCGTAATCGAATGACAGTTTCAGGCGCCCCTGGCGGTCTTCTTCACTGTGCAACTGCAAGTCGAACTTGGCTTCGCGGCTGTGCCACTCCAACTCTTCGGCGAGCAAACCCGGCAACCGGCGCAAGGCACTCAGGTCGCGCTGCTGGTGATTGAACATGACCTGAAACAAACCGTGTTCGCGAGCCTGCGGGCAGGCTTCGACCAATTGTTCGAACGGCAAATCCTGATGCGCTTGAGCCTCCAATGTGGCCTGACGGGTGTGTTGCACCAGTTGTGCAAACGTTAAACGCCCCTCCAAATGACCGCGCAGCACCAAGGTGTTGATGAAGAAGCCGATCAGGCCGTGGGTTTCCTGACGTGGCCGGTTGGCGCTGGGCACGCCAATGCGAATGTCGTTCTGGCCGCTGTAGCGATAGAGCAGGGTTTGAAAAGTCGCCAATAGCCACATGAACGGCGTGGCGTTGTGCGCGTGCGCCGCCGTGCGTACCGCCTCACTCAGGGCGGCGTCCAGCTTTAAGCTGTGGCGGGCAGCGCTGGCGCGCTGGAGGGCTGAACGCGGGTGGTCGGCCGCCAGCCGCAACACCGGGTGCTCGTCGCCCAACTGGCGGTGCCAGTAATCGAGCTGGCGTGCCGCTTCACCTTGCGCCAGCCATTGGCGCTGCCAACTGCCATAGTCGGCGTATTGCAGCGCCAGCGGCGTCAGTTCCAGCGGTTGGCCCAGACAGGCAGCCGCGTACAACCGCGAGAACTCTTCTATCAACAGGTTGAGCGACCAGCCATCGGCAATGATGTGGTGCAAGGTCAACAGCAACTGGTGCTCTTCGTCATCGAGCTTGACCAGCGTGACCCAGAACAACGGGCCATTTTGCAGATCGAACGGGGTATGTGCTTGTTCTTCGCGTATCTGTTGTGCACGGGACTCGCGCTGATCAACTGCCAGGTCGCTGAGATCAATCCGTTGCAGGTCAAAATCGGCACGTTCATCGACCCGCTGCATGGCTTGCCCGTCATGCTCATAAAAGCGCGTGCGCAAGGCTTCATGGCGTTCAACCAACTGCGCAAAACTGCTGCACAACGCGGCTTCGTTAAGTTCACCGCGCAGGCGCAAGGCACCGGGAATCGTATAGGCGCTGCTGGTCGGGTCGAGCTGCCACATAAACCACAAGCGGTTTTGCGCCAGCGATTGAGGCAGACCGTCCTGGCGTGACAACGCCGCGATCTCGCCCTGGGCCAAGCCGCCATCCTGCTGCAATGCGCCGATTTGTGCGGCGAAAGCGCCCAGCGTCGGCGCTTCAAACAACAGGCGCAGGCTCAGCTCCAGCTTGAGTTCTTCGCGCAGGCGGGCAATCACTTGGGTGGCGAGAATCGAGTTACCGCCCAACAGGAAGAAATGATCATCGCCAGCGACTTGCTCGACCTGCAGGTGCTCACACCAGACCCAGGCAATCAGCGCTTCAAGTTCGGACACGCGTTGTGCGCCATCCTCTTTGAGCGCTGCTTCGTCGCCCGACGGGAACTGCGCGTAACTGTCGAGACTGCCATCGGCCAGGCGATTGCGACAGGCTGAACGTTGCAGTTTGCCGCTGGAGGTTTTGGGCAACGCGCCGGGGTTGAGCAGCACGACCACGCTGGGAGCTTGCTGGCAGGCATCGGCTACCGCTTGGCGAATGGCATTGATCAACGCGTCGGGGGGTAGAATTTTTTGCACGCTGCGGCTGATTTCTGCCGCAATGCCAATCCCCTCCTCGCCTTTGACATTCACCGCAAACGCCGCCACCCGACCTTTGCGCACCACTTCGACTTCGCGCTCGATGGTTTTTTCGATGTCTTGCGGGTACAGATTTTGCCCGCGCACGATCAGCAGATCTTTCAAG
This sequence comes from Pseudomonas sp. TAA207, assembly GCF_001529285.1. Lineage (NCBI taxonomy): Bacteria > Pseudomonadati > Pseudomonadota > Gammaproteobacteria > Pseudomonadales > Pseudomonadaceae > Pseudomonas > Pseudomonas sp. TAA207. The sequence continues at coordinate 146,945 of NZ_LLWJ01000062.1, forward strand.
CGACCGGTGATAAACAACTCGCCGTCGTGCATAAAACCCAGATCGCCGGTGCGCAGCCAGGTCGCCCCCTGAAACTCGACAAAGGTGTTGGCACTGGCCTGGGGGTTGCGCCAGTAACCGTGGGCAATACTCGGGCCGCTGGCCCACACTTCACCGACGCGATTCTCAGCCAGCACGTGGAGCTGACCCGGTTCGACGATCAATACCGCGTGTTCAGGCTGGCTGGTGCCACAGCTCATCACCGGGCTACCGTCGCCCGGCACGATGCGGTTATCGGCCAGCGCCAATTCGTCCAGGCACAAGGCCGGGATGCCCTGACCGCGTTGACCGCCGGCCACAAACAGCGTGGCCTCAGCCAAACCATAGGAGGCGAAATAACTGGCGGGGGTAAAACCGCAGGGGGCGAACTTCTCGGCGAAGCGCTCAAGACTGTCCTGGCGGATCGGTTCAGAACCCGAGTACGCCACACGCCAGCGGCTCAGGTCCAAGCCTGCCAGCGCCGTGTCACTGACTCGCTCGCTGCACAAACGATACGCAAAGTCCGGGCCGCCGCTGATAGTGCCGCCGTACTCGCTGATCGCTTCAAGCCAGCGCAAAGGGCGGGTCAAAAAGTACGCCGGGGACATCAATATGCACGGCACACCGCTGAAAATCGGCTGCAACAAACCGCCAATCAAGCCCATGTCGTGGTACAGCGGCAACCAGCTGACAATGACGTCGTCCGGGTTCAGGTCGATGCCAAAACCACGGCGAATCAATACTTCATTGGCCACCAGATTGCCGTGGGTGACTTGCACCCCTTTGGGCAAGGCGGTGGAACCCGAGGTGTACTGCAAGAACGCAATGTCGTCAGCCTGCAAGGCGACCGGTTGCCAGCCCTGAGCAATGCCCGGTTCAAGCTCATCGACACACAACAGCTGTGGCGCGCCTTCGCCTGAGAGTTCATCCATGTGCAGCAAAGGCGCGCGCAAACCGCTGCTGGTCAACAGCAGGCGCGGCTCGGCATCGGTCAGAATCGACAGCAAACGCTCTTGATGATGACGTCGCGCTGACTCAGGCGGATAGGCCGGTACAGCAATGACACCCGCGTACAGGCAGCCGAAAAACGCAGCCACATAATCCGGGCCACTGGGAAACAACAACACCGCGCGATCACCCACCCGGGCATTGGCCTGCAATGCTGCGGCAATGGTGCGCGCGCGAAGATCCAGATCGCCATAGCTCAGCACCTGGCCTGCCTGCGGGTCGTCGGCCAGAAAGCGTAACGCCAGTTGATCCGGGGTGTGGGCTGCACGTTGTTGCAGGGCTTGGGCCAATGTGCCGGGAAGTTCGAACGCGTCCATCATGGGGTTTCCTGCCTGGGGTCGGCTTGAAAGAAATTCGGTCTGCTAGAAGTACGAGGCGCCGGGGCTGCGCTTTACACGCTCGCCCCGGCCAACTGCCGGGCCTGGTGATTGCGCCAGCGGGCCAGATGCTCTTCGAGATAGCGGCGCACGCAGCGCAGCAAGGGCTGCTCTTGCTCGACCAGAAAGAAGTGGTGCCCCTCAAACATGTCGAGGGAAAAGACGCTGCTGGTGTCGGCCTGCCAATCGAGCAATTGTTCGGCACGTACGCTGTCCTGCTTGCCGCCGAAGACGTGGATCGGCAGCGCCAGGGCGGGTCGCTGACCGTGGACAAAACTGCCGCACAACAGAAAGTCCGCACGCATGATGGGCAGCATCAATTGCATCAATTCGCCATTGCCCAGCACCGCTTCGTCAGTGCCTTTCAACTCACGTAAACGGGCGATCAGTTGCGCATCGGTTTTAGCCACGGTGTATTCGCTCACATCGCGCCGGGCAGGCCCCGCCGTCGCTGACGCAAACAGCGCCAGCGGTTCAGGCACGCCGCGTGCACGCAAGGCATGCACCAGCTCAAAGGCCAGCAACCCGCCCAGGCTATGGCCGAACAGCGCATAAGGCCGGTCCAGTTCCAGGCTGATTTCATCCGCCAATTGGCTGGCCAAACGCTGGATATCGCATTGCAGCGGTTCGTCCATGCGCATGCCACGCCCTGGCAGCTCCAGCGGACGCACGTGCAGCCATGCGGGTAATGAACGGCGCCAGCGGCTGTACGACATGGCACTGGCGCCCGAATGCGGCAAGCAAAACAAGCGCAGTTTGATCTCGTCGCTCATATCAAACAGCCACTGCGGTATGAGGCGCCAATGCTCGGGCGGTGCGCGCTGTCACCCGGCTGAAACACACCCTGTTCACGATCAAAAAACATCTCGCCCTCCTGTCCGAGCCATTACGCGGCCAGCATTGATGCCCGACCTTTGTCCATTGAGAACGGTTGGCCACGGCAAATAATTAGTCAGGCGCCAGACAGCGGTTTTGAGCGGATGCGGCGTGATGTGAGGTGTTTCTCAAAGTTTTGTAATCGCGATCATTAATTCTCTTTCTCAATTGACAATCATTATCATTCAACCTAATTTGTTGCCAGCTGTGTAGGCGGCGGCTTGCGTACCCGCCCACACTTTTTCAATTGCAGCAGGTGATTTCCATGACGGAACAAGTGTCCACAAGCAAGTGCGATTCACCCTTACTTCAAGCCTTTGTTGAAAACAGGCTCATTCTGGTCAAGATCGCCGCGCGCATTACCGGTTGTCGTTCCAGGGCTGAAGATGTGGTGCAAGACGCCTTCTTCCGTTTGCAGTCAGCGCCGCAAATCACCTCTTCCTTCAAGGCGCAGTTGAGTTACCTGTTTCAGATCGTGCGCAATCTGGCGATTGATCATTACCGCAAGCAGGCGCTGGAGCAGAAATACTCCGGTACAGAAGAGGAAGGCTTGAATGTGGTCATCCACGGCGCGTCGCCCGAAACCTCGCATATCAACTTCTCGACCCTGGAAAACATCGCCCAAGCGCTGACCGAGCTGCCTAGCCGCACGCGCTATGCGTTCGAGATGTACCGGTTGCACGGTGTGCAGCAAAAGGACATCGCCAAGGAGCTGGGCGTGTCCCCCACGCTGGTGAACTTCATGATCCGCGATGCGCTGATTCACTGCCGCAAGGTCTCGGGCACCCCGCGCGATACCTTCGCACGCCGTTAAAGCCCGAGCCTTGCGCTCGATCCTGTAGCCGCGGGCGAGGCATGCGGCTACAGGTCAGCACGGGTCAGAGCAATGAGCACCCGTCAAAGAACCGCTCGCGGCTTTGCATCATCAGCGCTGCGCGCTTGTGCGGGAAGTTGAACTCTTTTTCGCAGTGATACCCCTGAGCCTGCATGTAGCCGATCATTTTTGCGTTATCGGCACGCGGCTCTGCCACCACACGCCGGGTGCGCGGGTCAGCCAAAAACAGGTAATGGGTGAGCGCCGACAGCCAACTGGCCACTTTGTGCGGCCCACGATGCGCCTGCTCCCCCACCAGCATATGAATGCCGCGATCGAAATCATCCACGTCGTAAAACGGCGCGATGCGGTCTTCCTTGGCCCAATACGCCTCAAAGTACGCAAATGGCTGATCGTCGAAACAACCGATCAAGGTCAGGGTATGCGGGTCAGCGGCCAGGGTTTCGAGAAACTGGCGATGACGCTCAAGCGTGCCGCCCTCCTCCCAGAAGTCCATGACTCGCGGGGTGTTTTGCCAGCGGCTGAAACGCTCAAGGTCCAACTCGATATCCAGCGTGCGCAGGGAGATCCATTGACCGAGCCGTGAATCAAACCGGCGATACACTTCCCCCTCCGGTTTGGGCGCTCGCAGCGGGTGACGTTTGCCTGCGCTGATGACCATGTGCAATGGATACGCTGGCGCAACTGTTTCGCCCAGCCACGGCTGAGGCCGCTGCCAAAACAGGCTGCGCAAACAGGTGTATTGACCGGCGATGTCAGTGGCCAGAAGCAGACCGTCAAGCAGTGCTTCATGGGGGGGCTGGCTGAGGTGCCAAGTCAGCTGCTGGCAGTGCGGATCACTGGCCAGCAACCGGTAACACCCCGCCCAGACAGCCTGGAGTGACGGCGCCGCACGGTGATCGCCCAGGTACACATTCAGCCCTTCGCCGCGCTCAAGTCGCAGGTCGATCAACGGCTCATGGCCGAGAGCAAGGGTCAGGCGGGTGTCTGTCAAGTCGGCGCTCAAATCGCGCCAGCAGGGTTGATGCGCTAAAACAGAAGTCATGGTATGGGCTCACGATTATCGTCAACAGTCAGGCTGTTTGACGTTAGCCGCTCGCTGGAATTTAGGGCAGGGTTTGGGGCGATGCCGTACGCACCGGCACCAGGGCAATTTTGAACGGCGCAAAAATAGCGTTCATTTGCCCGTTGTCCCGCAGTTTTTGCAGCAGGTCTGCAAATTGTGGCCCGCTGATCGGCGCCTGCGGGCGTAACAACGCGTAGTGATGGTAGATCTGGTCGATCCGCTGCGAGACCAGGATGTTGTGCTGGATCTGCGGATCGCGACTGAGCAGCTCAGCCAGGTTGGAGCGCGTGATCAAGGCGATGTCGACCCTGGCGCGCAGTACCATCAGCAGATTGCTCTCATGGGAATAGGTGAGCACCGCGTTGAAGGTCTGCGCCAGGTATTTAGGTGAAGGGTTGAACCCTGCAAACGCGTAGTGATAACCGCTGAACAACGCCAACCGCTTGTTGCTCAAGTCGTCGAAGTAATGTTGCTGGCGTTGCGGCTGGCGCTTGGCGACAAACACCTCGGCATCTTCCAGCCCCATGTCGACAGCGCTGTACGCAATGTCCTGCCAGCCCCAGGCCGGGTTTTCGAACATCACGACATCGACCCGCCCTTGCTCGAAATCGCGGAAGCGCCGGGGAATGGAGCTGGGCACCAGTACAAAACGGTAGTCACGTTGCAGGCGGTTCAACGCCTCCAGCAATTGCGGCAGCAAGCCGGTGTCGGCGCCGCTTTCAGGGCGCACGGTGTACGGGGGGAAATGAGCTGCGCCGACCCTGATTTCCTGAGCCGCCCACACAGGCGTCAGGCACATCATGCCAAGGGCCAGCAACACGCTGTGAGCCATCCGGACTGGCAAACACTTCAAACCGTACACCTCTGGAAACGCCCCTGGCTGGAACTTATTGATCGCCACACGACCTGAGATCGGGCGTGCTGGCGATTTAAGCCTGCATAGCCTACCAAGGAAGCGCTTGACTGGCCCATACAAAATAGAGCCTAGGCGGATGTCAACGCTTTAGCTACGCTCCATGGCTCAACGCGGATGCTGTTAAAGGAAGCTGCACATGCCTCACTGGCTGGTAATTGATCTGGAAGCCACAACCGACGATGGCGGCTGGCCTCTGGAGGAAATGGAGGTAATTGAAATCGGTGCCAGTGTTGTCACGCGGGCTGGCCGTGAGGTGGATCATTTCCAGCGCTTTATTCGCCCTGTACGCCGCCCTTTGCTCACGCCCTTCTGTCGCCAATTAACACGCATCACTCAAGCCAACATTGATGGCGCGCCAGCGCTGCCCCTCGTCTGGGAGCAGTTTGAGCGCTGGCTTGGGCAACACCGGCCCAAGCTTGAGGCCTGGGCCAGTTGGGGCGATTACGACCGCCTGCAACTTGAGCAGGAGTGGCAGCAAAAACAGCTCAACAGTGTGCTGGCACATCTGCCGCACCTGAACCTCAAGCAGCAATTTGCTCATGCCCGTCAGTTGAAGCGACCGCTGGGCCTCAACAGTGCGTTGCAACTGGCGGGCATGCAATTTAACGGTCAGCAGCATCGGGCACTGGAAGATGCGCGAAATACCGCACGTTTATTGCCGCTGATTCTTGAAGATAAGCGCTTATAAAAGGGCGTGACGGGATAAAACGGCTTCTGCATACTGGCCAGCCATTTTTAGCCCTTCCCGAGGAATCGCCATGTTTAAAGTCAACGAATACTTCGACGGCACCGTCAAGTCGATTGCCTTCACGCAAGCTGAAGGCAAAGCCACCATTGGCGTCATGGCCCCGGGTGAATACGAGTTCGGTACGGCCGAGCGAGAAATCATGCACGTGGTCTCGGGCGAACTGAGCGTCAAACTGCCAGGCAGCGACACGTTTCAAACCTTCAAAACCGCCAGCCAATTCAACGTACCGGCCAACAGCAAGTTTCAGCTCAAGGTCGCGGTTGAAACCGCTTACCTGTGTGAATACCGCTGAGATACCCCCCGGGCGTAGCTACCTCGCAAGGCGCACGCGCAAGACGTCGCCTCGCGTTACTCGTCAACGGCTACACATACAACGCACGCTTCAGTGCAATCACTCTCGGCCATTGAACTGCAACGCCGCCAACCGCGCATACAGCGGGTTGCTGGCGATCAGTTCGGCATGGGTGCCAATAGCCACCAGCTTGCCGTGATCCATGACCGCAATGCGGTCGGCATTTTGTACCGTGGCCAAACGGTGGGCGATCACCAGCGTGGTGCGCCCCGACATCAGGCTGGGCAACGCTTGTTGAATCAAGTGTTCGCTTTGAGCATCCAATGCGCTGGTGGCTTCATCCAGCAACAGGATCGGCGCATCCACCAGTAAGGCGCGGGCAATCGCCAAACGCTGACGTTGGCCGCCCGACAACCCAAGCCCACCATCGCCCAAATGAGTCTGATAACCCTGGGGCATTTGCAAAATGAACTCATGCGCGTGGGCAATGCGCGCGGCCGCCTCCACTTGAGCGTCAGAGGCCTGAGGGTTGCCGTACCGAATGTTGTCCTCCACGGTGCCGAAAAACAGCGCCGGGTTTTGGGACACCAGGGCAAAACAGCGGCGCAGGTCTTGCGGGTCTAATTGCGAAATGGGCAACCCTTCAAGCAGGATCTGACCTTGCTGCGGGTCGTAGAAGCGCAGCAGCAAATCAAACAGCGTGGATTTGCCCGCGCCAGACGGCCCCACCAGCGCCAATGTCTCGCCTGCATTGATGGTCAGTGTGAGGTCTTCAAGGGCGTAGCGTTCAGGGCGTGACGGATAGGAAAAACACAGCCGCTCAAGCTGAAGGTTGCCTGCCACCCGCTCAGGCAAGGCCAGCACCCCCTGGCTTGGCGACACGATCAGGCTTTTGGATTGCAGCAGCTCTGCGATCCGTTCGGCTGCGCCTGCTGCGCGCTGCAATTCGCCGATGACTTCACTTAACGTGCCAAAAGCGCTGCCTACGATCAGGCTATAGAACACAAACGCTGCCAGCTCACCGCCCGTGATACGCCCTGCGATCACGTCCATGCCGCCCACCCACAACATGACCCCCACAGCCCCCAGCACCAGCAAGATCACCAGCGTTATCAGCCAGGCACGCTGAGCGATACGCTTGCGCGCGGTGGCAAAGGCCTGCTCCACAGTTTGAGCAAAGCGTTGACGGTCCTGCTGTTGGTGGTTATAGGCCTGCACGGTTTTGATCTGCCCCAGCGCTTCGGACACGTAACTGCCTACATCGGCAATCCGGTCCTGGCTCTCACGCGACAAACCCCGCACCCGTCGGCCGAAAATCAAAATCGGCGCCAGCACCAGGGGCAACGCCACCACCACGATGCTGGTGAGTTTGGGGTTGGTCACGAACAGCAGCACGATACCGCCGATCACCATCAGGCTGTTGCGCAAGAACAGTGACAAGGAAGAGCCAATCACCGATTGCAGCAACGTGGTGTCCGCGGTCAGCCGGGACTGGATTTCCGAGCTGCGGTTGTTCTCATAGAACCCTGGGTGCAAGTCGATCAGGTGGTTAAACACCTGGCGGCGGATATCGGCCACCACCCGTTCCCCGATCCACGACACCAGGTAAAAGCGTACAAAAGTGCCCACCGACAATGCCAGCACCAGCAGCATAAACAGGCCGATGGACTGGTTAAGCAGATGCGGTGACTGGGTCATGAAACCTTTGTCCACCAGCAAACGAATACCCTGCCCCATCGACAGCGTGATACCGGCGGTCACAATCAGCGCCAGCAATGCGCCTAGCGCTTGCCAGCGATATGGCGCAACAAAATGAGTGGCCAAACGAATGGCGCGGCGTTGAACGGAAGAAAGCATCAAGGGCATCCGAAAAATCAGCAAAAGAATGGACAGCGATTAAAGGCTGACAGCCTACAACGAATGCTCTGTAAGACCTGTAAACCTTTCTCACTCGTTTTGAATATGACCGGGTGCAGCAAACCCTAGGCCTGAATGATCTAAACCGAGGCTAGTAGTTTCAGGATAATTCTGTTTGAGTAAATGGCCGCCAAGTGTTGTCACTACTTGGTCATTAAACGGAACTACATTAGCGCTACACCCTGATGAGGAGACAGGCCATGGACTTGCAACACAACGCTCAACACGCAGTACCGGTGATTCGGACTCAGCCAGACCAGTCATTGGGGTGCGCGATCATTGATGCGCAGGGCAATGAAGTGTCGATCACTGAAGAAATGATTCAACACGCGTGCGCCGAACTGGATAAACGCCTGGTTCAGCCCAAGCACGAGAATTGATAGCCGTCGTTGGGTGACATCGGTTTAACCACGCATCCACCTGTAGGCGCGAACGTGCTTCGCGCCTACAGGGACCTTGTTCAGACGACCGTTTAAACGACTACACACCCGAGCGCTGTGACCATCGACGTCAGCGCCTCGTTTTGACCTTGGATGTGTACCGCCAGCCCTTCAATCTCGCGACGCACCGGGTAATGCTTGCGCAAAGCATCGAACGCCAGCTTTTGTTGCTCAACCGTACCGACCAGACTGCGGCGAAATTCGGCATCGTCACGACGCGGGTCATACACGCCCCGACACAACATGGCCAATGCCCAGTCCAGATCACTGTTGGCACTGAGTTCAACCTTGGCCAACCACGGTGCGGGCAGCAAGTCGGCCAGGTGGACCTCAGGTGTTTGCCCCAACGCATCACACAACGCCTGATAAATCTGCGCCGTGCCGCGTTGCTTGCCGTCCAGGCTGTAACCCGCGATGTGCGGGGTCGCCAACACACACAGCTCCGCCAATTCAACATCCACCTGCGGCTCACCTTCCCAGACATCCAGCACGGCTTGCAGGTCTTCTCGCTCGGTCAACACCTGGCGCAACGCAGCATTATCGACCACCGGTCCGCGGCTGGCATTAATCAGCCAGGTGCCAGGCTTGAGTTGGTTCAAGCGTTGCGCATCGAGCAAGTGCCAGGTCGCATCATTGCCGGATTTGATCAGCGGGGTGTGCAGGCTGAGCACGTCGCACTGCTCGATGATCTGCTCAAGGGTGACGTAATCGCCCCCTTCTGCTGCCTGACGCAGCGGGTCGCACACTTTGACGTTCCAGCCAAGTGCGCGCAGCACGTTGACCAGCCGCCCACCGACCTCACCCGCACCGATCACGCCATAGGTACGCTGCTTGAGGTCTACGCCTTCGATCTCCGCCAGCGTCAACAAACTGCCCAGCACGTAGTCCACGACCCCGCGCGCATTGCAGCCTGGCGCGCTGGCCCACTGAATACCGGCTTGTTCGAAGTAGTCCAGCTCCAAGTGATCGGTGCCAATGGTGCACGTGCCGACAAATCTCACCGCACTGCCTTCCAGCAGCTCGCGGTCGACGCGCGTCACTGAACGCACCAGCAACACATCGGCATCATGCACGTCGGCACGGGTGATTTGACGTCCCGGCAAACGGCGGATTTCACCGAATGAGGCAAAGAACGCTTCGATCAGCGGAATATTTTCATCAGCAACAATCAACATGGCAGGCTCCTTTGGCGGAGCAGCAGTGTAGGCGTTGTTGTACACAATGGGCCAGTGAGGTGTCGCGCGAGTTTCTTCAGCCTGCTTACAAAGCTGCTACAACTCGGCGGTTAGGGGCGCGTACAATCCCCGCCTTTGCGCGTTAAACACTGTGGATGCACGCTTGTGAATTCTGTTTCTCCTGATATTTGTGCCACTCGCATCAGCCGCCCTGCACGGGTACGTACCGAAGTACGCGCGCTGATGGCGCTGGCGTTTCCGATCATCATTTCTCAAGTGGCCACCACGGCAATGGGGTTTGTCGATGCGGTCATGGCTGGGCGAGTCGGCCCGCGCGATCTGGCGGCCGTGGCGCTGGGCAACTCGGTGTGGGTGCCGGTATTTCTGCTGATGTCTGGCATTTTGCTGGCCACCACGCCCAAAGTCGCTCAGCGTTTCGGCGCCAACAACCACCGTGAAATCGGCCCTATCGTGCGCCAGGCCCTGTGGCTGGCCTTGATAACCGGCGTCTGCGCCGCCTTGATTCTGATCGCGGCCGAACCCTTGCTGCACTGGATGAAGGTCGCGCCTGACTTGATTGAACCGTGCATGGGCTATTTGCACGGGATTGCCAGCGGCATGCCCGCCGTGGCGATTTACTGCGTGCTGCGCGGGTTCAGTGACGGGCTGGGTAAAACCCGCCCGAGCATGGTGCTGGGCCTGTGTGCGCTGGCGCTGAACATCCCTCTCAACTACGTGTTCATCTATGGCCATTTGGGCGTACCGGCCATGGGCGGCGTCGGTTGCGGCTGGGCGACGGCCATTGTGATGTGGTTTATGGCGTTGGGCATGGTGGTGTGGACGTACCGTGGCGCGATCTATCAAACGAGCCAGGTGTACAGCCATTTCGAATGGCCCCAGTGGCCCATTCTCAAACGCTTGCTCAGCGTCGGCCTGCCCATTGGTATCGCCGTGTTTGCCGAGTCGAGCATTTTTGCGGTGATTGCGTTGTTGATTGGCAGCCTGGGCGCAACCGTGGTTTCTGGCCATCAAATTGCCCTTAACTTCAGCTCGCTGGTGTTCATGATCCCGTATTCATTGGGGATGGCGATCACCGTGCGCGTGGGTCAGGCGCTGGGCCGTGAGCAACCGCGTGAAGCCCGCTTTGTCGCAGGCGTAGGCATGGGCACCGCACTGGTGTGGGCGTGTATTTCGGCCAGTTTGATTCTGCTGCTGCGCGGGCCGATTGCCAGTATCTACACCGCCGATCCAATGGTGCTTGAAGTGGCTACCCTGCTGCTGGTGTTCGCAGCGCTGTATCAGTTTTCAGACGTGATTCAAGTGACCGCAGCCGGTGCCCTGCGCGGGTATCAAGACACGCGGGTAACGATGATCATGACCTTGTTCGCGTACTGGGGTGTGGGCTTGCCCGTGGGCTATGCGCTGGGCCTGACCGACTGGCTGGGCGAACCCAGCGGCCCGAGCGGGTTGTGGCAAGGTTTGATTGTCGGCCTGACCTGCGCGGCGTTGATGCTCAGCGTGCGACTGGTGAGCAGTGCCAAAAAACGCATTCGTGCGGCCCGCATCTAGCCTGGCTGGACACACGGGTTGCGTTGCAACCTTGCGCCGCCTGCGTCACCGACTACGGGGTTTGTCTTGATCCCTGTAGTGGCTGGCGCAGGCGGCGGTCGGTTTTATCCCTGCTTCTTGCGGATCCAGTACAGGTACGTGCCCGCCTCTTCTTTTTGCTTCACCAGTTCGTGATCCAGAAACACACAAAACTTGGGGATGTCGCGTTTGGTCGAAGGGTCGGTGGCGATCACTTTCAACACACCACCCGGCACCAGGTCGCGGATGTGTTGATGCAACATCATCACCGGCTCCGGGCAGTTAAGGCCGCTGGCATCCAGCGTGCCGTCAACCGGCAGGTCAGCGCTACTCATCAGTCACTCCTTAATCAACGGGATTTAGGTTTTTTCACGTCCAGTCGACGCAAGTGGCAGGTCACTTCTTCGCGGTCGTGGTACAGCTGCTTGCAGCCAATTTCGACCGTGATGCCACGCGCCTTGAAGCCATCGGCGATGCGATCAAGCAAACGGCGCACTTCGGCATAGCGCTGTTTCATGGGCAGTTTGAGGTTGACCACCGCTTCACGGCAGTGGCCATCGCCGATCCACTCTTCGAGCATTGCCGCATTGCGCGCAGGCTTTTCGACGATATCGCAGACCATCCAGTCCACCGGCTGTTTAGGCTTGAAGGTAAAACCGTCAGCCATCAAATGCTGCACCAGCCCCGTGTCCATCAAGCTCTCGGCCATCGGGCCATTGTCGATGGCCGTCACCAGCATGCCACGGTTGACCAACTGCCAGGTCCAACCGCCCGGCGCGGCGCCCAGGTCAACCCCGGTCATGTCGCTGTGCAGACGATCGTCCCACTGCTCACGGGGGATGAAGTGGTGCCAGGCTTCTTCAAGCTTCAAGGTCGAGCGACTTGGCGCCTCACGCGGGAACTTCAAGCGCGGGATGCCCATTGGCCACATCGCACTGTTGCCAGACTCAGCCAGCCCGAGGAACAGCTCGCGACCACTTTTAACGGTCAACAGCAAACGCGGTTTGCTGTCATCGTCTTCCACCAGCTTGCCGGCCTTGATCAGCGCCTTGCGCAGGTGAGCGTCAAACTTTTTACAGAAGTTGGACAGCTCTTTGCCGTCATTGGTGTCGACCATTTCCAGCCACAGGCTGCCACACACCGCAAAATCGGCCATGTGTTCAAGGATCACACTGATACGGTCGGTTTCGGGCAACTCAATAAATTCACCCCGCGCCCACTGCCGCGGAAAAATCAGTTCGGCGAAACGCAAACCGCGCATCAGGCGTTCAGCGCCGCCCGCTTCGGTGCACACAAATTCGGCGCAGGCACTGGCAGGTTTGGCTTTGGCGTAACCGGACACATTGAGGCGCGCGGCATGCTCGGCGATTTCCGAGCAGACCTCACCTTCAAAACCTGGGCGGCAGTGCATAAAAACGGTGTTCATTGAATCACTCCTGAGCAGCGCGCGAGGATTAGCCCGCTGCACATCCTTGCCTTGGCGCAAGGACTGTCACAAAAAGGCCGGCATGATAACTGAGATTGGAACCTTGAACCTGCATAGACAGTCCAGTTATTAGCCAGTTTGATGAATCAGAGCTAGGTTAGAAGCTCAGTTTGTTCCACACGACCCGTACCGTGCGGGTCTAAAGGAGTCATTTCATGTCCTCCCTCGATAGCCTGAACACCCTCAGTACATTAAAAGTCGACGATAAGACTTATCACTACTTCAGCCTCCCGCTTGCCGCCAAAACACTCGGTGATCTGAGTCGCTTGCCGATGTCACTCAAGGTGCTGCTGGAGAACCTGCTGCGTTGGCAAGACAACAAGACCGTCACTGAAACCGACCTCAAGTCCCTGGCGGCGTGGCTTAAGGAGCGTCGCTCGGATCGCGAAATCCAATATCGCCCGGCCCGCGTACTGATGCAGGACTTCACCGGGGTGCCCGCCGTGGTCGATCTGGCGGCCATGCGTGCCGCGATGGCCAAGGCCGGTGGCGACCCGCAGCGCATCAACCCGCTGTCGCCTGTGGACCTGGTGATCGACCACTCCGTGATGGTCGACAAATTTGCCAGCCCCAGCGCCTTTGAACAGAACGTTGACATTGAAATGGAGCGTAACGGCGAACGTTATGCGTTCCTGCGCTGGGGCCAAAACGCGTTCGACAACTTCAGCGTCGTGCCACCCGGCACCGGGATTTGCCATCAAGTGAACCTGGAGTACCTGGGGCGCACGGTCTGGACCAAAGACGAAGACGGCCGCACCTATGCCTTTCCTGACACGCTGGTAGGCACCGACTCCCACACCACCATGATCAACGGCCTGGGCGTGCTGGGCTGGGGCGTAGGCGGCATCGAGGCTGAAGCGGCGATGCTCGGCCAACCCGTGTCGATGCTGATCCCGGAAGTCGTGGGCTTCAAGCTCAGTGGCAAACTCAAAGAAGGCATCACTGCCACCGACCTGGTGCTGACGGTGACGCAAATGCTGCGCAGCAAAGGCGTGGTCGGCAAGTTTGTGGAGTTTTATGGCGATGGTCTCGCGGATTTACCGCTGGCCGACCGTGCGACGCTGGCCAACATGGCGCCCGAATACGGTGCGACCTGCGGCTTTTTCCCGGTGGATCAAATCACTCTGGACTACCTGCGCCTGTCCGGGCGCCCCGACGCCACTGTGAAACTGGTCGAAGCCTATTGCAAGGCGCAGGGCCTGTGGCGTGAACCGGGTCAGGAACCGGTGTTCACCGACACATTGGCGCTGGACATGGCCACCGTCGAGGCCAGCCTGGCTGGGCCGAAACGCCCACAAGACCGCGTTTCGCTGCCCAACGTGGGCCAGGCGTTTAGTGATTTTCTGAGCCTGCAATTCAAACCCACCAATAAAGAAGAAGGCCGTCTGGAAAGTGAAGGCGGTGGCGGTGTGGCCGTGGGCAATGCCGACTTGGTGGGTGAAGCCGATTACGACTGGGAAGGTAAAACCTATCGCCTGAAAAACGGTGCCGTGGTGATTGCTGCGATTACCTCGTGCACCAACACCTCCAACCCGAGCGTGATGATGGCAGCGGGTCTGGTGGCCAAAAAGGCGGTCGAAAAAGGCCTGATGACTCAACCTTGGGTCAAAACCTCCCTCGCGCCCGGCTCCAAAGTCGTCACCGATTACTACAAGGCGGCGGGCTTGACGCCTTATCTGGATCAACTGGGCTTTTCGCTGGTGGGTTACGGCTGCACCACCTGTATTGGCAACTCAGGCCCGTTGCCTGAGCCCATTGAAAAAGCCATCACCCAGAACGATTTGACCGTGGCCTCTGTGCTGTCCGGCAACCGTAACTTTGAAGGACGGGTTCACCCGCTGGTCAAAACCAACTGGCTGGCCTCCCCGCCGCTGGTGGTTGCTTACGCCTTGGCGGGCAGCGTGCGCACGGACATCAGCAGTGAACCGCTGGGCATTGGCAAAGATGGCCAGCCGGTGTACCTGCGCGATATCTGGCCCAGCCAAAAAGAAATCGCCGACGCCGTGGCCAAGGTCAGTACCGCCATGTTCCACAAGGAGTACGCCGAAGTATTTGCGGGCGATGAGCAATGGCAAGCCATCGAAGTGCCACAGGCAGCCACTTACGTGTGGCAGGCAGACTCGACCTACATTCAACACCCGCCGTTCTTCGATGACATCAGCGGCCCTTTGCCGGTGATCAAGGACGTTGAAGGTGCTCGGGTGCTGGCGTTGCTCGGCGATTCGGTGACCACCGACCACATCTCCCCGGCCGGCAATATCAAGGCCGACAGCCCCGCCGGGCGTTACCTGCGCGAAAAAGGCGTCGAACCGCGAGACTTCAACTCTTACGGTTCGCGCCGTGGTAACCATGAAGTGATGATGCGCGGCACCTTTGCCAACATCCGCATTCGTAACGAAATGCTTGGCGGTGAAGAAGGCGGCAACACGATTTACATCCCGACCGGCGAAAAGCTGTCGATCTATGACGCGGCCATGCGCTATCAGGCTTCGGGCACGCCGCTGGTGGTGATTGCCGGTCAGGAATATGGCACCGGCTCCAGCCGCGACTGGGCCGCCAAAGGCACCAATCTGCTGGGCGTCAAAGCCGTGATTGCCGAAAGTTTTGAACGTATTCACCGCTCCAATCTGGTGGGCATGGGCGTGTTGCCCTTGCAGTTCAAGCTTGATCAAAATCGCAAAAGCCTGAACCTGACCGGCAAGGAAACCCTGGACATTCTGGGCCTGAGCGGCGCCGAGTTGCAGCCGCGCATGAACCTGACGCTGGTGATTACCCGTGAAAACGGCAGCAAAGAGCAGATTGAGGTGTTGTGCCGCATCGACACCCTCAATGAGGTGGAGTACTTCAAGGCCGGAGGCATTTTGCACTATGTGCTGCGTCAGTTAATTGCTTCCTGAAAACCGGAAGTCACTTACGACGTTTTTTGATAAATCCGTCTGAGCGTGATCGCTATAATTGCGCGCCCCGCACATGAGTCGGGGCGTGTTTTATTCGACCACTCAAAGGATTTTCATGATTGCTCTGCCATGGCCTTATCTGGCACTTCTGACCCTTGGATACGGGGTTGCCTTGAGCTACGGCCAATGGGGTCTGCAAGCTGCGGGCGCAGCCTCATTACTGATCATTAGCGGGCTTGCAGCACTGCAAACCCGGCACCGTTACCTGCGTTATGCAGGGCATGGGCTGTTTGTAGGGGTAGCGCTGGCCCTGGCGCTGCACTGGCTGCCGGGTTTTCATAATGGCCGCGCCATCGCCCCTCAACGGCTGACACCTGATGCCGTACCGTTCTCGATGTACCTCAACCTCGACAAACCCCTGATCGGCTTTTGGCTGCTGCTGGTGTGCCCGTGGATTGCCACGCGCGTCAACTGGCGTGCCTCCCTCGGCGCAACCCTGATGGGGCTTGCACTGGCAGTCACCGGCGCACTGGGCGCAGCGCTGTTACTGGGCATGATCAACTGGGCGCCAAAATGGCCGCCTCAAGGCTGGCTGTGGTTATTGAATAACCTGCTGCTGGTCACGCTGGTCGAAGAGGTGTTGTTTCGTGGCTATATACAAGGCGGCCTGAGTCGCTGGCTCAAACAGGTGCCTTATGGGCAAGCACTGGCGCTCTTGATCGCCAGCGCACTATTTGGCCTGGCACATATTGCCGCAGGCGGGCAGTGGATGCTGTTGGCGGGAATCGCGGGCGTCGGCTATGGTTTGGCCTACCGTTTTGGGGGGCTCGGTGCGGCGATCGCCACCCATTTGGGGCTCAACGTGCTGCACTTTGTTTTTTTCACCTACCCGATGCTGATGCCATAGGCGTCAACCGGGCCTCGTAGTGGCTCTATGACAGCGCCTCGCGACTGAAATATTAATTAAACAATTCCCCCCATGGGCCGACACCCTGTCAAAGCCTTGCGGATTGAAACGACATGCGTAATAACCAGCCCATCACTCAACGCGAACGCACATTCCCCGCTCAACAACGGTTGATTTCCACGACCGATGCCAAAGGCGTCATTACCTATTGCAACGACGCCTTTGTCGAGATCAGCGGGTTCTCGCGTGAAGAGCTGATGCGCGCTCCGCACAACCTTGTGCGCCATCCCGACGTGCCGCCTGCGGTCTTCGACCACATGTGGACCACCCTGAAAAAGGGTTTGCCGTGGATGGGCATCGTCAAAAACCGCTGCAAGACGGGCGACCACTACTGGGTTAACGCCTACGTAACGCCGGTGTTCGACGGCGAGCGCGTGGTGGGCTACGAGTCGGTGCGCGTCAAACCGACCGCCGAACAAGTGCGTCGGGCCGAAGCTCTGTACTCGCGAATCAATCGTGGCAAAGCGGCCATCCCGCAGCGCGACAAGTGGCTGCCGGTCTTGCAAGACTGGCTGCCGTTTATTCTGGTTAGCCAGTTGAGCTTCATGATCGGCGCCCTGCTCACCTCCAGTTGGGGCTTTGCCCTGGCCGCCGTGTTGTCGATTCCGCTGGGCCTGCTGGGCCTGACCTGGCAGCAGCGCGGCATCAAGCGCTTGCTGCGTTTGGCCGAGCAAACCACGTCTGATCCGCTGATTGCGCAGATGTACACCGACAGCCGTGGCCCGCAAGCGCGTCTGGAAATGTCCATTCTGAGCCAGGAAGCGCGCCTCAAAACCTGCCTGACACGCCTGCAAGACACCGCCGAGCACTTGAGCGACCAGGCCCGTCAATCTGACGCACTGGCGCACCAAAGCTCCACCGGGCTTGAACGTCAACGTATGGAAACCGAGCAAGTGGCCACGGCCGTCAACCAAATGGCGGCGACCACGCAAGAAGTCGCCAGCCACGTACAACGCACCGCTGACGCCACCCAGGAAGCCAATCGCCTGACCAGCCGCGGCCGTGACATTGCCGGTGAAACCCGCGAAGCCATCGAGCGCTTGTCGGTGGTGGTCGGTGAGACCGGCGCCACAGTGACGCAACTGGCCAAAGACAGTGACGAAATCGGCGGCGTCGTCGATGTGATCAAAGGCATTGCCGACCAGACCAACCTGCTGGCGCTGAACGCCGCCATCGAAGCCGCCCGGGCGGGCGAGATGGGCCGAGGCTTTGCGGTGGTCGCCGATGAAGTCCGCCAACTGGCGCAACGCACCAGCACCTCGACCGGGCAAATTCACAGCCTGATCGCCAAGCTGCAACAGACCGCCGCCAGCGCCGTGCAAACCATGGACGCCGGGCACCGTCAGGCTGAAGAAGGCGTGGCGCGGGTACTGGAAGCTGACGAGGCGTTAGTGGGCATTAGCGAGGCCGTGGCCAACATCACCGACATGACCACGCAAATCGCGGCCGCGACCGAAGAACAAAGTTCAGTCGCCGAAGAGATCAGCCGCAACATCAGCACCATTGCTGACCTGGCTGACCAAACCTCCGATCAGGCCCAACGCTCGGCACAACTGAGTGAAGAACTGACCCAGACCGTCAATGTGCAGTATTCGCTGGTGGAGCGGTTTAACCGCTGATCCTGAGGCCGCTCGTCAGGCACTGCGCAGGAGTTGGTTTTTACGATTGCTGCGCAACCGGACGCAGCCTCGCACTACTCGTCAGCGACTACAGGTTTTGCGTTCACAGCGCAC